>JAQGIX010000243.1 GCA_028290925.1 Phenylobacterium sp.
CTGCTGCTGGCGCGGTTCTGGATGCTGAGCCGTAGGGACCTCTAGAGCGACAGCCCGCAAACGTGGAAACCACTTTTGCGTCCGACCGCGCGTACCAAAATCAACCGGCCCCCAGGATCCAGCCCTCCTCGCGTTCGGCGTCGAGGACCACGTCGGCGGCCGCGCCCTTCGGCGGGCCGAACAGGGCGCCCAGCTTGCCGGCCTCGTCCAGGCGCGCGAAGTGCTCGGCGGTGGTGCGCACCTGCACCAGGTCCTTCACCTCGCCCGGCGCGCCCACCGGCTTGAACAGCGAGGGATAGACCTCGGCGGCCACGACACCGACGCCCGCCAGGTCCGCCTCGGTGAGCGGCTTGAAGCCGGTCTCGAACGGCCAGGCCTGCAGAGCCTCGCCGCGCGCCAGCTTCAGGCGGCGGACGGCGGGGATGCCGAGCAGCGCCTGACCGCCTACCGAGCCGTTGTAGTAGAGCTTCCAGATCGAGGCCGCGCCCTTGGCCGCCAGGTCGGCGTGGCGGAACTCCGGCAGGTCGTCGGGCCCGTGCGGCCGCGGGCGCTTGGGCTGCAGGGTGGTCAGCGCGTCCTTCGGCGGGCAGCCCCAGAACGGGAACGGCCCACCGGTCAGCCGCCGGTTGATCTCCGAGCCCATCCCGAAGCGGTTGTTGGTGTTGTCGGCCTTGTCCTTGGCCATCCGGTCGAGCTGGTCCCAGACCGCGCGCCAGCTGGGCTCGGCCGTGAGCTTCAGGGCCGACGCGAAGCCGCGGGGGAAGCCCAGCGGGAAGTCGAAGACCACCAGCGCCCGCTCGGAGCGCTTCTTCAGGTCGTCGAGGATCAGGCCCAGCCGCGTCTCGGCCTCGGCCCGGGTCGGGGGGTTGAAGCTCTCGAAGGCCATGCGGAAGCGCAGGTCGCGCTTGAGCACGCCGATCCAGATGGAGTCCGCCCCGGTCGTGGGCTTCGCCGCGGCGCTCCAATCGACGATCACATAGGCGCTGAACAGACGCGGCACGGGGGGCTCCTGGAACGACGGCGGCTTCGGGCTTCGTTAAGTCGGACGGGCCGCCACCCCCCGTGGCGGCTCAGGTGAGCTTCACCAGCATCTTACCGGTGTTCTCGCCGGAGAACAGGCCGAGGAAGGCGTCAGGCGCCTTGTCGATGCCTTCGAACACCGTCTCCTGCCACTTCACCTTGCCGTCGCGCACCCAGCCGGCGAGCTCCTCGATGAACTTCGGCGCCAAATCGGTGTGATGCGAGACGATGAAGCCTTCCATGCGGATGTTCTTGCCGATCAGCATGGCCAGGTTGCGCGGCCCGGGCTGCGGTTCGGTGGCGTTGTAGATCGAGATCATCCCGCAGATGGCGAAGCGGGCGAACTGGCGGGCGGTGTTCAGCGCCGCCTCGAGGTGCGGTCCGCCGACATTGTCGAAATAGACGTCGATCCCGTCCGGCGCGGCGGCCAGAACCGCCGTGGTCAGGTCCTTCTCGGCCTTGTAGTCGATGGCGTGGTCGACACCGATCGACTTCAGGAAGGCGACCTTGTCCGGCCCGCCCGCCGAGCCGATCACCTTGTGGCCCTTGGCCTTGGCGATCTGGCAGACCAGTGAGCCCACCGCCCCGGCCGCCCCGGAGACGAACACCACGTCGCCGTCCTTCAGCGCCGCGATCCGCAGCAGGCCGGCATAGGCCGTCAGCCCCGGCATGCCGGCGACGCCCAGGAACGCCTGGGCCGGCAGGCCCTTGGTGTCGAGTTTCTGCACGCTCGCGGCCGGCGCGGTGAAGCCTTCGCGCCAGCCGAAGCCCGACTGCACCAGGTCGCCTTCCTTGAATTTCGGATCGTTGGAGACGGTGACCTCGCCGATCGCGCCGCCGTCCATCGCCTTGCCGAGCTGGAAGGGCGGGGCGTAGCTCTTCACGTCGTTCATGCGCCCGCGCATGTAGGGATCGACGGTCATCCAGAGGTTCTTGACCTGCACCTCGCCGGGACCCGGATCCCGCAGCTCGGCCGACGCTACCTCGAAATTGTCGTGGGTGGGCAGGCCCACGGGACGGCTCTTCAGCCGGACTTCTTTGACGGTGGTCATGGCGTTTTCTCCCGCCGCTGTGTCGCGGCCCTTCAAACGACTGTTTAGCTCGTCCGCGCGGGTGGCGTCGAGGGCGTAGGGCGTGGTAGGCGCTCCGGCCAATTCCGGAGTTTCCATGGCTGAGTCTTTGCGGGGCGGGGTGATCGGCGCGGGTGTGTTCGGCGGCTATCACGCCCGCCAGTATGCGCGCCTGCCCGGCGTCACCCTTTCGGCCGTGCTCGATCCGCATCCCGAGCGGGCGGCCAAGGTCGCCATGGAGTCGGGCGGCCGGGCCTTCCATGAGATGGAGGCCTTCCTTGAGGCCGTGGACGTGGTGACCATCGCCTCGCCGGCGACCTTCCACGCCGAGCAGGCGCTGGCGGTCATCGCGGCCGGCAAGCCGGTCTATATCGAGAAGCCTATCGCCATCAGCGTGGCCGATGGCGAGAAGATCCGCCAGGCGGCCGCGCGGAAGGGCCTGGTCGTCGCCTGCGGGCACCAGGAGCGGGTGCGGTTCCAGGCCATGGGCCTGCTGGACGTGCCCGAGCAACCGGTGCTGCTGGAGGCGCTGCGGCACGGCCCGCCGTCCGACCGCAGCCAGGACGTCTCGGCGGTGCTCGACCTGATGGTCCATGACCTCGACCTGGCGCTGACGCTGTCGACCGCCGATCCGGTGACGGCGGAAGGTGAGGGGCGGATCGGCGCCAGCGGCTCCTGGGACATGGCCCGGGCCGAGGTCAGCTTCGAAGGCGGCTTCACGGCCCTGTTCGACGTCTCGCGCATGGCGCAGGCCCGCCAGCGCACCATGCGGGTGGTCTTCCCCTCGGGCGAGGTGGAGATCGACTTCCTGGCCGGGACCTTCCGCAACACCACGCCGTTCACCCTGAACGCCGACTTCGAGGACACCCCGGCCGCCAAGGATCCGCTAGGCGCCAGCGTGGAGGGCTTCCTGGCCGCCGTGCGCGGCGAGGCGCCCCGGCCGGTGGTCACCGCGGAGGAGGCGATCCGGGCGCTGGACCTGGCGCTGGCCGTCGAGCAGGCGCTCGAGCAGGGCTGAGGGCTACTTCGGCCGCCAGACGACCGCATCGACACGGCCATAGGACCAGCCCAGCGGCTGTACGCCTGCGGGCGGCGGCACATCGGCAAGGTCGAGCCGGACGCCGTCACCAAGCTTTGCGGCAAGGTGGGTGAGGCGCTTGCGGGTCTTGTACCCGCTGGGCTGGGAGGCGGTGGTGATCTGGGGGTCTGCGGCGACCGTCTGGACGCACTCTGCAATCATCCAGGCCGCGACGGCCGGATCCGTATTGGAAAGCGCGTGGCAGACCGCGTCTCCGGCCGCACCCGGCGTCGCCGCCCGGCAGATGAACGGCGCGCGATCGCCCCTGATGATCGAAATCCGCTGCGGCTCGCCGGCCTGGCGGGCCGTGTCGGCGAGGCCGTGCAGCGCCTTGCAGAGCGCCGGAGGCTCCGCCGCCTCAACCGCCGAGGCGGAGACGGTGGCGATCATCAGGGCCAGGGCGGGGCGAAGCATTCAAGACTATAGCCCGGGTTCAAAGCTTGGCCATGGCTGGAAGCGCCGGTCCTGCCGCTGGCGCCTCGGATCATGTTTCTGGCGCCCGGCGTCATGGTGGTTGAACGCGGTCCGGCCGATAGTTCCGCTACGGAACCACGTGGACGCGGGGCAGAGCATGTATCGGCTGACGAGTTTGATCCTGGTCGCCGCGCTGGCCGCCAGCGGTGTCGAAGCGCGCGAGTACCGGGCGCCGCGCACCAGCTTCGGGAGCCCTGACCTTCAGGGCGTGTGGACGAACTCGTCCCTGACCTTCCTGCAGCGCCCCCCGATCTTCAAGAACCTGGTGGCGACTGAGGCCGAGGCCAAGATGATGGAAGCCGGCTTCCTCAGCATGGTGGGCGATCTCATCAAGCCGACCGCGGACCCCAAGGCCCCCGCGCCGCCGGTGGTCAAGGAGGCCCCGCAGGCCGACATCCTCGAAATGGACCTGCACCTGGCCCGGGTGAACGGCCAGATGCGCTCGTCTTGGATCGTCGATCCGGCGGACGGCAAGATCCCCTTCACCAAGGTCGGGCGCCAGGCCCGCCGCGAAGCCGTCAAGGACACCTATGAGGGACCCGAGGGCCGGCCGCTCTCCGAGCGCTGCCTGACCGCGGTCGGCTCGCCGGAAGGGCCGCCGATGATGAACACCGGCTTCAACGCCAACTACCAGATCATCCAGACCAAGGACCACGTGGCCATCCAGATCGAGATGAACCACGACGTGCGGATCATCCGCATGGCCGACCGCAAGCATCTGCCGGACGCCATCCGCCCGTGGATGGGCGACTCGGTGGGCTGGTGGGACGGCGACACCCTGGTGGTCGAGACCGCCAACCTGCACCCGAGGAGTTCGGTCGATTCCCTCGGCGGCGGCTTCAACTACTCGCCGAAGGCCCGGCTCACCGAGCGGTTCACCCGCACCGGGCCGGATCAGATGATGTACGAGTTCACCGTCAACGACCCGGTCTACTTCACGCGGACCTGGAGCGCGCAGATGCCGATGCGCACCGCCAAGGGGCCGATCTACGAGTACGCCTGCCACGAGGGGAACTACAGCATTGTGAACGCCTTGAGCGGGGCGCGCTTTGAGGAGAAGACCCCGCCCGCCGCAACCGCCAAGGCGGCCACGGCGCCGTGAGGGCGGGCGGTCATGCCAGGACAAGGAAGGCGCCCCGCGCAAGCGGGACGCCTTCAGTCGTCTGGGAAGCCTACTCTAGAAGAAGTGGTACCGGACCTCGACGCCGAAGGTCCGCGGCGGGGTGGTGTAGAAGGTCTTCCGGATTCCCTGCACGCAGTTGACCACGCCGCCGGCGATCACCGGGCTGCAGGTGAGCCCTGCTGGAATCTTGGTCGCGTAGACTGCCGACATCGCACCATTGAGGAGTTCGGCCGTAGCGCCCTGATCATAGCCCGTGTTGTTGAAGATGTTCTTGATGTAGGCGATGACCTCGTACTTATTGTTGGCGTCCGTCCAGAGCGCGCGCGCGTCCCACTGATCCCACGACGGCGCCTCAGTGTACCAGCGCTTGAAGACGTCTCCGTAGGCCTTGTCGCGCCAGGCGTAGGACACGTTCGCCGTGATGGAGCCGCTGTTGAGCCGCCAGGTGTAGTTCGCGGCGACGGCCACCTTGTTGCGCGGCGCGTTGGGCAAGTCGTTGCCCGCGAGGTCCTGGACGCGCTGGAAGCCGCCGTTCGGCAGCCCGACGGTGTTCGGGTCCAGGACGCAGTCGCCGATCACCGCCGTGCCGCCGGCCTGGCATTGGGCGACGCTATGGATCGGCTTTGCGCCGGGCTGGACCCCGCCCGGGTCCACGAGATCCTCAGCCTGGCCCCGCTCGATCTTGGTGTTGTTGTAGGAATAATTGAGGATCAGCTGCAGGTTTTCGATGGGCTGCCAGAGCGTCTCGAGTTCGAAGCCCGCAGATCGCGACTTCGGCACGTTGTAGAAGGACGTGGTGCTCTGGGCGAAAGATTGGCCGCCAAGCGTGCCGTTCTGGACCACCCGGATCGGGATCTGCAGATTATCGTAGCTGTAGTAGTAGAGAGCCATGTTGGTCTGGAGCGAATTGCTCCAGTTCTTCTTGAAGCCCAACTCATATGCGTCGACCGACTCCTTGTTCGAGAACGGCAGGTAGCTGAGAACGGTGAAGATGCCGATGTTGAAGCCGCCGGATCGATAGCCGCGGCTGTAGCTGGCGTAGAGGTTGGTGTCGGCGTCAGGCTGCCACTCGGCCTTGGCGGTGCCGGTGATCGCTTGCCAGCTGGCGTCGTAGAAGCGGGTGGCGAAACCCGTCGCCGGATCGTACTGGGTCGGCCCCACCACCCCCTGCGGGATCTGATCGAGCGGCGCGCCGGTGCCGCCCGCGACGACGCTCGTCACGCCGGTCAGGTCTAAGGGCGCGGCGAAGATCTCCGGCGGGACGCCGCCCAGGCACGCCGGCAAGGCGAAGCAGATCAGCCGCACGGCCTCGGTGCCGTACTTGCGGTCGTGCGAATAGCGCAGGCCGCCGGTGAGCGTCAGGGTCGGAATGACCTTGTAGCTGCCCTGACCATAGACGGCCCAGGAGTCGTCGCGGACCGCTGGCCGGTTGTCGAACCGGCGGCCGGTGCCTGGCCGGCATGGGACGCTCGGGGCAGGAACGCCGCCGCCGGGCGAGACGCCGGCGAGGCAGGCGCCGAACGGCGGGACCGCGTTCCACTGGACCTGACGCGGGTCTTCCAGGGTCGATACCGGCTGGGTGTACTCTTGCCGGAAAAGGTAGGCGCCGGCGATCCACTGGAACGGCCCCTCCTTGGTGGAGACCAGGTTCAGCTCGTGGCTCCAGAAGCCGTTGTGCTCTTGGTAGTTGAAAGATTCCAAGGGGAAGAACTGGGTGGCGCCGGAGGTGAAGGAGTCCACCGGAGCCTGGCGCGACCCGTTCGGGACAGAGCCGGTCAGCAGGTAGTAATAGTGCACGCCGCCGGTGATGTATTTCAGGTCGAAACCCGGCGCGTGATAGGTCCAGTGGCTCGCCACCGTGTAGACGTTCGGCAGCCGCACTCGGTACGAGACCGGGTCAGACTTGTGCCACGGGTCCTGATGCGCAGTGTTGACGCAGCCGGAGGGGCTCAGCAACACGACGTTGGTCGGCAGCCCGCTGCAGCCGAAGCCCTCGTTGATGGAGGTCGCGAACTGCGGGAATTCGATGATGTTGAAGCCGTTGCCGCCCACGGGACGGCCGGGCCCGATGTCCGGCAGGACGTGGCCTGAGGTGTCGTAGATGTTGGGCGACCAGCCTCCGGACTGGGCGCCGGGGCCGCCAGCGCCGTTCTGCCAGTTGGCGTAGTTGAATTTGGTCCACATCTCGAACTTGTCGGAGAATTGGACCGCCACCTGACCTTCCACATAGACGGTGTTGATGACGTTGCCCTCGGAAGGGCGCCCGGGCGTGGTGTTCTTGATCCAGCCTTCGCTCTGCTTTTCCCAGTTCGCCGCGAGCCTGACCTGCACCCGATCGCTCAACGGCCCGGAGATCGCGCCCTCGATCACGGCGTGGTCGTAGTTCCCATAGGAGGCGCGCATTTCGGCGTACCAGTCCTTCGTGGGACGCTTGGAAACCTCATTGATCGCGCCGGCGATGGCGTTGCGGCCGTAGAGGGTGCCCTGCGGCCCGCGGAGGACCTCCACCCGGTCCACGAAGAGGGTCGAGGCGCCGGC
>JAQGIX010000314.1 GCA_028290925.1 Phenylobacterium sp.
CGCCCTCTTGAAAGCGGTCTCGGGCTTGGTGGACGAGGCGCCGCCGGTCGATATCTATGCGCCGGCTGGCGAGGGCGCGGCGATCGCCTGGCTCTACCGCAACGGCCGGGTGCTGGAGCGCAATGAGGGCAAGGACGGCAGCGTCCGCCTGGCGGTCAGCCTGACGCCCCAGGCGCTCGGCCAGTTCGAGCAGCTGTTCCCGCAAGCCGAGATAAGGGCCCATTAGCGTGGCGACGGCATCGGAACGGTTCGCGGCGGTGATCGCCGCCTTCGACGATGAGCCGGACGTCCGGCTGTCGGAAGCCCGCGGCTTCTCGCGTGGCGGCCTGATGCGCGGTGGCAAGCTGATCGCGACGCTGCGTGGCGAGCGCCTGCTCCTGAAGCTGCCCGCCGCACGCGTGCAGGCCCTGATCGCCACCGGCGTGGGCGCGGCCTTCGACGCCAACAAGGGCCGGCCCATGAAGGAATGGGTGACGGTGGGGCCCGAAGCGGATTGGCCCGGTCTGGCCCGCGAGGCGGCGGCCTTCGCCGGCTAGCCTTTCTCGGCCCGCTTGGCCTCGTCCCAGAGGCCGTCCATCTCGGCAAGATCCGACTGCTCCGGCGTCTTGCCGCGCTCGGCGAGCCTGGCCTCGATATGGCGGAAACGGCGGCCGAACTTGGCGTTGGTGGCCCGGAGCGCATCCTCCGGATCCACGTCCAGGGTGCGGGCCAGGTTGGCGACCACGAACAGCACGTCGCCCATCTCCTGGCGGGCCTTTTCGAGGTCGCCGGCGGCGATCTCGGCCTCCAGCTCCGCGACCTCCTCATGCAGCTTGTCGAGCACCTCCTTGGCGGAGGGCCAGACGAAGCCGACGCCGGCGGCGCGCTTCGACAGCTTCACGGCGCGGGTGAGGGCGGGCAAGCCGACCGGCACGTCGTCCAGCAGGCTGGCGGCGCGGCCCTTTTCCCCCTGCTTCGCGGCGCGCTCGGCCGCCTTCAAGGTCTCCCAGCCTTGCTTCTGCTCCGCCAGCGAGCCGTAGGTCTCGGTCCCGAACACGTGCGGGTGGCGGCGGACCATCTTGTCGTTGATGGCGCGGGCGACATCGTCGAAGTCGAAGACGCCCTGTTCCTGCGCCATGCGGGCGTGGAAGACGACCTGCAGCAGCAGGTCGCCCAGCTCGTCCCTGAGGTCGGCCAGATCGCCGCGCTCGATGGCGTCGGCGACCTCATAGGCTTCCTCGACGGTGTAGGGCGCGATGCTGGCGAAAGTCTGCTCGACGTCCCACGGACAGCCGTGCTCGCGGTCGCGCAGCCTGGCCATGATGGCGATCAGCCGGTCGATCGGCTGCAGGTCAGCGGGTGGCGCAGGTTTGGTCATGGAGTTCCCGAGCGCCGGAACGCAACGCGGCGTGCGGCGATCAGACCGCGCGCCGCGGTCAGGCGCAACCGGGATCTGACGCCGCTCAGCGGCTGGCGACCGCCTTGCCGCGGGCCAGCTGGTAGGCGAAGCGGCTGATCGTCCAATCCGCGTCGCTCCAGGTGGAGTTGTAACGGGCGTAGCGGATGTCGCTCTCGTAGTAGCGGTAGCTCACCGGCGTCTCACGGCCGTCGGCGGCGACGATGCGGCCCTCGATGCGCGCCCCGCCAAGCCCGAAGCTCTGGTAGGACAGGCCGGGCCGATCGCCGAGCTGCTTGAAGGTGGGCCGGTTGGGCGTCGCATCGGTGAGGACCAGCTCGACCCTTGCGCCGTCATAGGCGCCGGTCCGCGTCAGCTGGCGCCGGACGTCGGTGCTCAGTTCGTCGGCGAGCTGGCGGACGTCTCTGACGCCATAGGTCTTTTCCGCCTTGGCCTGGAGCAGCGGGCCCACGGTCACGTCCACGGAGGCGGGCGCCGCCTGCGCCGCGGCGGCGAGGCTGGCGGTCAGGGCGGCCGCGGCCGCAAGAACGACGATGCGCATGGCGGTTTCTCGTTTCCCGGGTCCCTCGACATAAACCTAGGCGCGTTTGCCGGAAGCGCAACCTCAGGGCGGCTGGAGGGGAGATGCGCGACCGGTTCTTCGTCCCCCGTATCCATTGTCTACGCCGGTTAGAGATGCCACGGGATCTGCCGGTTAGAGCTGTCAGGGCAGGGCGATTAACATCCCGCCGCGCCCAGTGATACGGAGTCCCATGAGCGCAAAACAACACCGATCCCTGACCGCATCATGCCGATGCGGCGCAGTCGTGTTGGAAGTCACGGGCGCGCCGATCGTGCACGCCGCCTGCTATTGTGCGAGCTGCCAGGAAGCGGGCCGGCAGATCGAGCAGCTTCCCGATGCGCCGCCGGTGCTTGATGCCGATGGCGGGACCGATCTTGTTCTCTACCGCAAGGACCGCGTTCGATGCGTGCGGGGCTGTGAGCGGATGGAAGCACGCCGGCTCAAAGCTGACTCGCCAACACGGCGCATGGTCGCGACCTGCTGCAACTCGGCGATGTTCCTCGATTTCACCAAGGGCCATTGGCTGACGGTGTATCGCGCCCGCTTGCCTGATGATGTCCCGCCGTTGGAAATGCGGGTCATGACCGCCGATCGGCCCGAAGGGGCTGTACTGCCGGACGACGCACCCAACTACGCCGGCCACACGGGCAGGTTCATGTGGAAGCTGCTGACCGCCTGGGCCTCCATGGGCTTTCGGGCGCCCAAGGTGGAAGGCATCCCAGCCTGAACCCGCTGGCGGGGGGGCTGGCGCAGTCACTTGGTTTTGCGGCCACATCCATATTGCGCCTAAGATAGATTATCGGAAATATGGAGGTCGCGTCTCAGGGCAGTTGCAGCTCGCCTCGGGCGATCCGCTGCAGGGTTTCGACGAAGAACCCCGGCTCAGCAGCCCTGACGCGTTCTTCCAGCGCCTCGACAGTGTCCCCGGGCCTCACCGCGACGGCTTTGCGCGCCACCACCGGGCCATGGTCGTATTCCTCGTCGACGACGTGGATGGTGACGCCGCTTTCCGTCACGCGGGCCGCCAGCACCGCCTCGTGGACGCGCCGGCCGTACATGCCGTGGCCGCCGAATTGCGGCAGCGGGCCCGGATGGATGTTGAGCACCCGCCCGGCGTACCGCGCCAGGGTCTGCGGCCCGAGCCGGCGTAAATAGCCTGACAGAACAATCAGTTCGACGCCGTGCGCGGCCATTTCCCGGGCCAGGCTGGCGTCGGCGGCGTCCGCGTCGGCCTGGGTCGGAATGCACAGGCTCGGGATGCCGCGCTCCTGCGCGAAGGCCAGCATGGCCGCGCCTCTGTTGTTGCTGACCATCAGGCGCGTCTCGGCCGCCAGGGCGCCGGCGCGGATCGCCTCCACGATCGCCCGCGCGCTCGAGCCCGTTCCGGACGCGAGGAAACCAAGTCTAAGCGGCTGTCCGATCACAGGAATTCCGCCGCGAGCTCATGTTCCAGGCGAAGTCCGTCGTAGGCCGGTTCGACGCCCTCCGGCAGCTTCTTCACGAGGTCGGCAAAGTCGAGGTCGATATGCAGGTTGGTCAGGATGGCGCGAGCCGGACGCACCTGGGCGATCCATTCCAGGGCCCGCTCCACGTGGGCATGGGTCGGATGCGGCCGCCAGCGCAGCGCATCGACGATCCAGACCTCCACGCCCGCCAGCGCCTCGAACGCCGCGGCGTCCAAATTAACCACGTCGCTGGAGTAGGCCACGCCGCCGAACCGGTAGCCCACCGAGCGCACCCCGCCGTGGTCCTGGTCGAAGGTGGTCACCGGGATCGGTCCCGAGGGCCCTTCGACCGCCCAGGCGGCGCCATGCGGCGGCAGGGCGTGGCGGTCGCAGATCGCCGGATAGCCGCCCTCGCCCTCGAAGATGTAGCCGAAGCGCCGCATCAGAGAGGCCTCGGTGGCCGCGTCCATGTAGGCCGGGATCCGCGCTCGCTGGCGCAGGAAGAAGGCCCGCACGTCGTCGATGCCGTGCACCTGGTCGGCGTGGTCGTGGGTGAACAGGATGGCGTCCAGCCGCTTCGCCCCCGCGGTGGCGGTCTGCAGGCGCAGGTCCGGCGAGGTGTCCACCAGCGCCGTGGTTTCCGCCTCGGGCCCCTTGCCCCGGCGACGGACCAGCAGCGAGCAGCGGCTGCGCAGGTTCTTGGGCTCCTGCGGGTCGCAGGCGCCCCACTCCCCGTCGGCGCGCGGCACCCCGCCTGAGGAGCCGCAGCCCAGGATGACGAACTCCAGCGTTGCGCTCGCCGAAACGTTCACGGGCGCGGGATCCGCTGGAACACGGCGAAGAAGGCGTCGGCGGTGCGCGCCTCGGTCTCGGCGAGGCCCCAGCCGCGGATCTCGGCGAGCTTGGCCGCCACGTGCGGCAGGAAGGCGGGTTCGTTGCGCCGGCCACGGTACGGGACGGGCGCCAGATAGGGACAGTCGGTCTCCAGCATGATCCGGTCTTCCGGCATGTCGCGGATCACCGCGCGGACGTCCTCGGCGGCCTTGAAGGTGGCGATGCCGGAGACCGAGAACCAGGCGCCCAGCGCCGCCGCCCGCCGGGCGAGCTCGGGGCCCGAGGTGTAGCAGTGCATGAGCAGCGGAAACGCACCCTTGGCGTGCTCTTCCTCAAGGATATCGCCCATCACCTGGTCGGCCTCACGGCTGTGCACGATCAACGGCAGGCCGGTCTCGCGGGCCGCCGCGGCGTGGGCGCGGAACACGCGCGCCTGCACGTCGCGGGGGCTCAGGTCATAATGGAAATCGAGGCCGCATTCGCCGATCCCCACCACCCGATGGTCCTGCGCGATCTCGATCAGGATCTCCGGTGAGAGCTCCGGGTCCTCCTTCGCCTCGTGCGGATGGGTCCCCACCGTGCACCAGATGTCGGGGTGCTGGGCGACGAAGCGCACCTTCTCGTAGTTCGAGACCCGGTCGCAGATATTGACCATCAGCCGCACGCCGGACGCCAGGGCCCGCGAGATCACCGCCTCGCGGTCCTCGTCGAACTGTGGCGCGTGCAGGTTGACGTGGCTGTCGATCAGCATGGCGGGGTGTGTCTCAGGGGATCGCCTCAGACTTGGGCGGCGCGACGCAGTTCGTTGAGCGCCGTAAACAGCGCATCGGCGCGATCGAGGTTCAACGCCTCGACCTCGCGCGGCAGGCGCTGGAGCGTCTCCCACGCCTGGGCCCAGCGATCAAGCCGCCAGCCCCCTTCCCCCGCGCGCGTGGCGGTCTGGGTGTGCACCCGCTCGGCCAAACGCTCGAACAGCAGGTTGAACTGCGCCTGCCCTTCCCCGCCGCGGAACTTGTCGGCGAGCGACAGGGCGAGGCCTTCGTCGAGCCGCGGCAGGTCGGCCAGGATAGCGCGGGCCGCGTCATCCATGCCGATGGCCTCGGCGGCGGCCAGCGCCAGGGCCCGGCCGGGCGCGCCCTGCGCCATGCTGGCGAGCCGCAAGGCGGCTTCCTCGGTCACGTCGGCCCGGGCCGAGACGAACCGCGCCGTCTCCTCCAACGGAAGCGGCGCGAAGGCCAGCCGCCGGCAGCGCGAGCGGATGGTGGCCAGCAGCCGGCCGGGCGCATGGCTGACCAGCAGCAGCACGCCCTTGGGCGGCGGCTCCTCCAGGGTCTTCAGCAGCGCGTTGGCGGAATTCAGGTTGAGGTCGTCGGCGGCGTCGACGATGGCCACCCGGTGCGGCGCGTTGGCCGGGGACTTGGAGAAGAATTCCGATAGCCGGCGGGCCTCGTCCACCGGGATCACCTTGCGCACCTTGCCGTCCTCGCCGAGCCGCTCGATCACCAGCAGGTCGGGGTGCGCGCGGGCGGCCACCTGGCGGCTCACGGGATGGGCCGGATCGACGCCGAGGACGCCGTAGCCCGCATCATGCGGTGCGCCCAGCAGCCGGCGGGCGGCGCGGTAGGCGAAGGTCGCCTTCCCGAGGCCCTCGGAACCGGTCAGCAGCCAGGCGTGGTGCAGCCGCCCGCGCGCCCGGGTGGCCTCGAACGCCTCTTCCGTCGCGGCGTGGCCCTCCAGCTCGAACACCTGGCGCGGATGCGGAACCTCGATGTCAGCCATGGACCGCCAGCCGGGCCTGCACGGTCGTCCAGACGGCGGCGTCCACCGCCTCGATCGAGCCCTGCGCGTCGATCACCGCGCAACGCTCCGGCTCGGCCCTGGCGATGGCCAGGAACCCCTCGCGCAGCTTCTCGTGGAAGGCCATGCCCTTGCTCTCGAACCGCATCTCCGCGCCGGGCCGTGCGGCGGCGCGGGCGAGGCCGGTCTCCGGCGGGAAGTCGAAGATCAGCGTCAGGTCGGGGCGGGTGTCTTCCAGGATATGGGCCTCCAGGGCCGCGATCAGCGCCGGATCGGTCCCGCCGGCCGCCCCCTGGTAGGCCCGCGTGGAATCGGCGAAGCGGTCGCAGACCACCCAGGCGCCGCGCTCCAGCGCCGGGCGGATCACGCGTTCGATGTGGTCCCGGCGCGCGGCATACATCAGCAGCGTCTCGGTCACCGGCGACCAGCGGTCGGCCGCGCCGTTCAGGACCAGCTCGCGGATGCTCTCCGCGCCGGGCGAGCCGCCGGGCTCGCGCGTGGCCACGACCTGCAGGCCCGCGCCGTCCAGGCGTGCGGCCAGGCGCTTGAGCTGGGTGGACTTGCCCGCCCCCTCCCCGCCTTCGAATGTGATGAACCGCCCGCGCGCCACGCGGACAAAATGGCCCGTTCGCCCGGAATGTCTAGAAGCGCGCGTCGGCGATCGCAGTCTCGCCGGCCTCGGCGTAGCTCGCCCCGACATAGCGCACGCGCACGTGGGCCAGCCCCTTGCCCTCGAAACCCAGGTCCCGCGCCGCGGCCTGGGAGAGATCGATGATGCGGCCGTCCACGAAGGGGCCCCGGTCGTTCACCCGCACCCGCAGCCGCTTGCCGTTGTCCAGGTTGGTCACCTCGACGATGCAGGGCAAAGGCAGGGTCTTGTGGGCCGCGCTCACCTTGTTCAGGTCGAACCGCTCGCCATCGGCGGTGGGCTTGCCCTGGTGCGCCGGACCGTACCAGGAGGCCAGGCCCACCTCGTCGTAGTTGGGCTGGACCTTCGGCGTGTACCAGCGGCCGTTGACCTCGTAGGGCTTGCCGACCTTCTGCGAGACCATGGGCTGGGTGGTGTATTGCGGCGCGACGCTGGCGCAGGCGGCGAGCGTCGAGGCGGCGACGAACAGCACGGCGTAGCGCCAGGCGCGCATGATCGCGGTCGAAATCAAGCAAATTTCCCCAGCGAGACGTCCCCGCTTCAGGGTTAAGCTTGGCTAAGGAAGTTTGCACTGCGGTTAACGGCCGCGCCGATGGCGCCCCGCGCCCGCGCTTGATAAGAGGCGCGACCCGGACAGGTGGCCGAGTGGTTTAAGGCAGCGGTCTTGAAAACCGCCGTGGGTGCAAGCCCACCGAGGGTTCGAATCCCTCCCTGTCCGCCACCCACCCAACGTCGTCGCCTGAAATGTCAGCCTCCCGACGGAACCCCGGGCAAGCTCCGCCGTTCTGGGCGCAGAAGGTGGGAGCGCCGCCATGGATCCGTCCCAAGACAGCAAGGCGCCTGCGCGCCCCGCCCGAGAGTCGAACCGCACGCTCCAACGCCTGCGGCCGGCGGGCGAGCGTCTGGTGCTGTGGCTGCACCGCCAGGCCGAACGGCTGGACCTCGTCCCGACCGAGTTCGGCGCGGAGACGTCGGTCGACCGGGAGGACGCCGGCTCGCTGGCCACGGAGTGGTTGCGTCAGGCCAGGCTCTGGGCCGGCTACAATCCCGAGCAGATGCTGGCGCTGAAGGCCGGCGCGGTGGCGCTGGGCGCCGCCCTGCTGTTCCTGGTGGTGCTGGTCGGCGCGATCCGCTGAGCGCCTTATGGATAGCAGGCCGAGGCGGAGATCGGCACGTTGAGGGTCGCGGCCGCCAGGATGATCGGATAGGTCGCGGTCGCCGAGACCGTATGGCCGCAGCCGCCTGTCGAATAGCTGAAGCTCGGCGAGATTTGCGGCCCGGAATAACGGCCTGCGGCGTAGCTCTGGATGTTGGATTGGCTGGTGCAGACGGTCGTCTTCACCGAGGCGCAGCGAGCGGCGTCCTGCACGGCGTAGTGCAGGCTGTTCACTGCGAAGGCCAGATTGCCGGCGCACAGGCCGCCGACGATCAGGGTGATGAACACCGGTAGGACCATCGCATATTCGACAGCCGCGCCGCCGTGCTCGGCCGCCATCAGGCGCTGAAGCCAGAGGCGCATCACAGCATCCTCATCCAGGCGGTCTTCTGCACCGAGGTCGGGAAGGTGCTGGCGATGGTGAAGCCGGTGAAGATCGGGGCGTAGGTGTAGGTGGTATGGACCTGCAGGTAGAGCACCGGCGCCAGGCCCGGATTGCCGTAGGCCGAGCAGTCCGCAGGCTTCGAGGCGAGGTCACTGGCGTAGACCAGGGCGTTGGACGAATTGATGCAGTAGTAGCCTTCGCTGATCGCCCCGTTCAGGCTGACGTTCGTGCCGAGCGAGGTGCCGTGGATGGCCGTGGTCACCGCGGCGTTCAGTCCCTGACAGTTCTGGGTGGCCGGCACGTGCTGGGTGTCGCAGGCCACGTAAGCCGCCTGGGCGCCGACCTGGGTCGCCTGCTCGGCCTCCATCAGGATGTAGGCGTAGCGGCCGACCTCCACGGCGTTGAACATGGCCACCGAGAAGAAGCCGGTCACCAGGGCCATCTCGACGGCCGCGACGCCGCGCTGGTCGGCGCGCAGGCGCCGGATCAGCCGGATCACGACACCAGCTGCCCGCGGCCCGGCACCGCATTGCTCGGCAGGATCAGGCCGGCCTGTCCGCATGCGCCATGCGCAAGGATGCTGCCCGTGCCGTTGATGGTGATGTCGTTGACCACCATGGCGAAACAGGCGGCGCCGTTGCTGCCCTTGTTCACGGCGCCGGAGAAGGTGACGCTGGCGTGCGGCAGGTAGACCAGGCCGGTGATGTTCCAGGTCGGGCTGTTGCCGGCGGACGACATGTCCACGCCCGAGGTCAACGACGGATCCTGATAGATGGCGACGCCCGACCAAGTCCCCGAGGTCGGGGCGTTGAAATCCAGCGTGCCGCCGCCGGTCGGCACATGGCGGTAGGCGTTGCTGCCGGCGAAGACGATGGTCAGCGCCGAGCCGGATGCGGTTTGCAGCGTGTAGCCGTTGGTGTCGAGACTGCCGTTGTAGATCACCAGCACGGTCGGCCCGCCTGAGTTCGAGATGGTCACCGGGGCGGTGAGCTGCATGTCGCCGCAGACCCTCTGCACCGATCCCCAGCTGTAGGAGCCGGCGAACTGATTGGTCACCGACAGGGCCGGAGCGTTCTTTGTGGCCGGCTCCTGCGGATAGGAACCGCTGCAGGTGTCCGCCGGAATGTTCGGCGCCAGGCCTGCATAGGGGTCCGGCAGGATCGGCATGTTGGAGTCCGGCGTGACGCCGCAGCCGCTGTTCGAGCCATGCGCGTCACCGAAGTCGGCGCCGAGGTTGTGGCCGTTGCAGTTCGCATTTCCGTTGGCCATGACGTTGCAGCCCGAAAGGTCGGCGTTGGGCGCGCCGTTGCTCTGGATCGTGGTCCCCATCTGGCCGAGCGCCACCAGGCAGTAGGGTCTCTGGACCGTGCCCTGGACAGCCACCGCCGTGGCGCGGATCCGCTTGGCCGCCGCGCCGGCCAGGGTCGTGTCGCCGGAATAGCCGACGAACTGCGCCAGGATCAGCGGCAGCGACTTGGTGATCGTCACGCTGTAGCAGGTCGAGCCGCCGCCCGGGCAGGCCGCGGCGTTGGAAGTGGTCACCACCACCCCGCTCTGGCCGTCGGTGTAGCCGTAGCGCGCGGTCACCGCCTTGGCCTCGACGCCGTAGTTGGTCGAGGCGTTGGTCGCCGCCGCCAGGGCGGCGGAGTCGGCGGCGTTCTGCATGGCCCGCTGGTTGGCGTACCAGGAGGCGACCTCGGTCCCCAGGCCGAAGGAGCCCATCAGCGCGGGCAGCACGAGCGCGGAGACGATCGCCACATTGCCGCGGCGGTCGCCCAGCAGACGCCGGATCGACGCCGCCATCCTACGATGGATGCCGGAGAAACCTGGCATGGACATACGCTCCCAGCAGACCTAGGCGGCCATCCTGGGGCAACGCGCTTAATAGACTGCTGAAGTGCTTGGTTTATCAGTCGTTTACTGTCTTCGCCTCGTAGAGCTTCTAGACCTGGTTCGACAATCTCGGCCGGAGGTACGCGTGCCGTACGAGAAGGAGTCGAAAATAGCCGCCCGCCGCCTTGCGCCCGCGTCCCCGCAGCCTAGGTTTCCCGGCAAAGGGCTCCGCGGAACACGAGGCACGGCATGATCGACGTCCATTACTGGCCCACGCCCAACGGCAAGAAGGTGACCATCCTCCTGGAGGAGCTGGGCGTCGCCTATCGGATCGTGCCGGTCCGCATCGGACGCGGCGAGCAGTTCGAGAAGGATTTCCTGCAGATCAGCCCGAACAACCGCATGCCGGCCATCGTCGACCAGGCGCCCAAGGATGGCGGCGCGCCGATCAGCGTCTTCGAGTCCGGCGCGATCATGATGTACCTCGCCGAGAAGGAGGGCCGTTTCTGGCCGCAGGACGATCTGCGGGCCAAGTACGAGGTCGCCCAGTGGGTGCTGTGGCAGATGGCCAACCAGGGCCCGAAGTTCGGCGAGCGGGGCCACTTCTCCCGCGCCCCGGAGAGCGCCGGCGACCTGACCTACGCGAGGACGCGATTCAACGACGAGGTCCATCGGCTCTACGGCGTGATGAACAACCGGCTCTACGACCGGCGCTATCTGGCGGGCGAGGCATACACGATCGCCGACATGATCTCCTATCCCTGGACCGCCGGCTGGCAGTTGCAGGGCATCGACCTCGACGAGTTCAAATACTTCAAGCGCTGGTTCGAGGAGCTGTCCGCCCGGCCCGCCGTCCAGAAGGGCATGGCGGTGACCGCCGGCCCCGCCGAGGACCCCGCGAGCCTGCCGCCCGCGGAGCAGGATCGCCTGCGCAGGCTGCTCTACAACCAGCGCGCCCGGCCCGCGCCGGAGGGCGGTCTGGTCACAGTCTGAGCCGCGAGCTTCCGGCGCCGCCGCAACAGAGACGGCCCGGCGGCGTTAGAGCGGTCATGAGCGACTTCCAAGACCTTTCGGCAGACGAACGGAACCTCCTCCGCGCCGCATTGGACGCCCCCCTGGTGGAGCGCGATCCCGCGGTGCTCGGCCTGTGCCTGCGACTGTGCGGGCGCAGGCTCCTGCAGCGGGCCGGCAGCGCCGCGGCCGCCAACGGCTGGAGCGGTTCGCCGCACGCCTTCGTGCTCACCCGCGACGGCTGGCGCCAAATCGCAGCCGAACACGCGCGCGGGCCGCTGCGCCGCGTGGGCTGACGCCCTGCGGCCCGTCCGCCGGCGCCAGCGATAAGGGCGGCGTGACCGATTCCAGCGGCTTGCGCTCGGCCGAGACCCCGAGCGCGAGCTGGACGGCCGCTGCGATCAGCATCAGCCCGCCCCCCAGCAGATAGCCCTTGAAGATCTGGCCGCGCTCGCCGGTGTCGATCAGCGCCCCGAACAGGGCGGGGCCCCCTACCCCGCCGAGCAAGGTCCCGAAGGCGTAGAACAGCGAGATGGTGACCGCCCGCGTCTCCAGCGGGAACAGCTCGCCCACCGTCAGATAGGCCGCGCTGGCCGCGGCCGAGGCGAAGAAGAAGATCACGCTCCAGGCGATGGTCTGGGTCTCGGCGGTCAGCGCCCCGTTGGCGAACAGCCAGCCGGTGACGCACAGCAAGGCGCCCGCGATCCCATAGGTGCCCGAGATCATGGTCTTGCGGCCCAGGCTGTCGAACAGCCGGCCGAGCACCAGCGGCCCCAGCACATTGCCCAGGGCGAAGGGCAGGATGAAGTAGCCCACATTGCGGGCCGGGATGGCGTAAAATTTCGTCAGGATCAGCGCGTAGGTGAAGAAGATCGCGTTGTAGCAGAAGGCCTGGGTGGCCATCAGGACGAGGCCGAGCACGGTCCGTTTCGGATGGGTGCGGAACAGGGTCGTGGCGATCTCCAGCCAGCTCGTCTCGCCGCGGCGGATGAAGCGCAGCTTGGGGATCGGATGGATCTGCGGCGGCAGGGCGGTGTGGCGCTCCACGCGCCGTTCGATGTCGTGGACGATGGCGGCGGCCTCCTCCGGCCGGCCGTGGGTCATCAGCCAGCGCGGGCTCTCCGGGATGAACCGGCGCACGAAGATGATCGCCAGCGCCAACACCCCGCCGATGATGAAGGCGAGCCGCCAGCCCCAGGCCTGCGGGACCAGGTTCGGATCCAGCACCACCAGCGATCCCAGCGCGCCCATGGCCGCGCCCACCCAGAAGGTGCCGTTGATCGCCAAGTCTGTGTAGCCGCGCCGCCGGGCGGGGATCAGCTCCTGGATCGCCGAATTGACCGCCCCGTACTCGCCGCCGATGCCGGCGCCGGTGATGAACCGGAACAGCATGAACGAGGCGAAATTCCAGGAGAGGCCGGTGGCGATGGTGGCCAGCAGGTAGACGGCCACGGTGATGGTGAACAGCTTGCGCCGGCCGAGCTTGTCGGTCAGCCGCCCGAACACCAGCGCGCCGATCACCGCGCCGAGGATGTAGGCGCTGCCGGTCAGGCCGACCTGGCTCGATGTGAGGTTGAGCGCCTGGGGGCTGGCGATCGCGGGCGACAGCGAGCCGACCAGGGTGACTTCCAGCCCATCGAGGATCCAGGTGACGCCGAGCGCCACGACCACCAGCCAGTGGAACCGGCTCCACGGCAGCCGGTCCAGCCGCGCCGGAACGTCGGTCTCGAACGCCTCGCCCAAGCTCATCGGCGGATCCCCCCGCTAGTCCTTCCGTTCGGCTTCAAACCGCAAGGGCCAAGCTTGGGTTCCGCGGCCGTTGGCCCTATGCCTCGCGCCATGTCGTCCGACGAGATCCTCATCGACGCGCGGGGCCACCGCTGCCCGGTTCCAACGCTCAGGCTGCGGCGTGCGCTGGCGACGGCGCAAGCCGGCGCGCGGCTGCGGCTGCTGGCCGACGACCCGCTGGCCCGCATCGACGTGCCGCACTTCGCTGCCGAGGTCGGGGCCGAGGTGTTGGAGCGCGGCGAGGCGGCGGGCGTGCTCAGCTTCCTGATCGCGAAACCACCGGCTTCGCGCCCCTGAGGTCCGCGATCGGCGGCTTCGGGGCGGCGGCGTCGATGGCCAGTTCCACCTCGGTCGCGAGCGCGCCGCCGAAGAAGATCGCGTTCACGTTCCAGGACAGCCAGATCAGGAAGACGATCACCGTGGCCAGCGAGCCGTAGGTCGCGCCCAGATGGGCGATCTGCTGGACATAGAAGGCGATGGCCCAGGAGGCGAACAGGCAGAGCGCGGCCGCCGCCGCCCCGCCCAGCATCGAGGCGGTCCAGACCACCGGCCGCCGCGACATGGCGAAGCGGTAGATGAGCGCCAGGCCGATGGTCAGGCCGGCGCTGGTCCAGGTCCATTCGCTGAGCAGCCAGGAGACCCCGCGCAAGGGTCTGAGGTCGAAGGCCGAGCCCAGGATGCGCAGGGTGAAGAACATCGAGGAGATCACCCCGAGCGCCGCGAAGGTGCCGATCAGCACCACGAAGGCGATCAGGTTGAAGCCCACGAAGCCGTGCGGCTCGTCCTCGTCATGGATGAAGGAGAGCCCCGCCAGCAGCGCCTTGAAGCCCCGGTGCGAGGCGTAGACGCCGATGATCAGCGCCAGCACGCTCTGGGTGGACATGGCCAGGTGCGGCGAGCGCATCAGCCGCGTCAGCTCGTGCAGGAAGATCTCCCGCGCGCCCTCGGGCACCAGGCCGGAGAGCGCCAGGCCCTCGCGCGCCGCATGCGCCGGGTCGGCCAGCAGGCTGTAGAGCCCGATCATGATCGCCAGCGCCGGGAAGATCGCCAGCATGGCGAAGAACGACACCCCGCCGGTGAACAGCATCACGTCGCGGCCCCACAGCCGCGTCAGGGCCCGGCTGACCACCAGCACGATCAGCCGCAGCCAATGGAGCGGGTCCCAGTCCATGCGGCGCAGGCGGGTGATGAACCGGGAGGTGGGCATCGTCGCGGAAAGTGAGGAGGAACGCGCCGCCGCGCAAGCCTATCTGGCGGCCTGCGCCCAGACGCCAAAACGGCGCGCCACCGGGTTGGCAGTGGCGCGCCGCCGATGGGCGTGTCGTTCCATCCGGGTCGATCGCCGCTTCGAGGGACGGGAGAGCGCGACGACCAACCGTCGAGCGTTTTGATCCCCTGCGGCTGAACCCAATCTGAACGCCGCCGTCAGGAAACCGTCTCAAGCCCCAGGGCGCCGGCCTCGGCCAGGACCTCGATCTCACCGGCGGAGAAGCCCCAGTCGCCCAGCGCCTCGCGGTCATGAGCGCCGATCTTCGGGGGCGGGCCCTGGATGGCGCCCGGGGTGGCCGAGAACCGCGGCGCGGGCGCCGGCTGGGTCACGCCGTCCACCTCGACGAAGGTCTTGCGCGCGGCGTTGTGCGGATGGCTCGGCGCCTCGTCCAGGTCGAGGATCGGGGCGAAACAGACGTCGGTGCCGCCCATGATCGCGGTCCACTCGTCGCGGGTCTTCCCGGCGATCACGGCCGCCAGCTTGTCGTGCAGGTCCGGCCACTTCGCCCGGTCGTGCTGGTGGGCGAACTCCGGGTCCGTGATGCCGGTCTTCTCCAGCAGCAGGGCGTAGAACTGCGGCTCGATGGAGCCGATCGAGATCCATTCGCCGTCGGCGCACTGGTAGGTGTCGTAGAAGTGGGCGCCGCCATCCAGCATGTTGGCCCGCCGCTCGTCCTTCCAGATGCCCGAGGCCTTGAAGCCGTAGAACATGGCCATCAGCGAGGCCGCCCCGTCGCTCATGGCGCAGTCGATCACCTGGCCCTTGCCGCTCTGGCGGGCGCTGATCACACCGGCCAGCAGGCCGAACGCCAGGTAGAGCGCCCCGCCGCCGAAGTCGCCCACCAGGTTGAGCGGCGGGATCGGCTTGTCCTTGGCGCCGATGGCGTGCAGCGCCCCGGTGATGGCGATGTAGTTCATGTCGTGGCCGGCGGCGTTGGCGTAGGGACCGGTCTGGCCCCACCCGGTCATGCGGCCATAGACCAGCTTCGGATTGCGCTTCAGCATCACGTCGGGACCGAGCCCGAGGCGCTCCATGACCCCGGGGCGGAAGCCTTCGAAGACCGCGTCGGCCTGTTCGATCAGCTTCAGGCAGGCCTCCACGGCCGCGGGGGTCTTCAGGTCCAGCGCGATCGAGCGCCGGCCGCGGGAGGTCACGTCGGCGGGCGAGCCGCCGCGCCCGCCGCCCTTGCGGTCGATGCGCACCACGTCCGCGCCCAGGTCCGACAGCAGCATGCCGCAGAACGGCCCCGGCCCGATGCCTGCGAACTCCACGATCTTCAGGCTGGTGAGCGGTCCCTGGCGCATGTCGTTCTCCTCTTGCGGCGCCCATCTAGAGCCCCTGCCGCGCGGTCAGCCAAGCCTCGGCGCGTCGCAAGGGAGCCCGCGCCTGTCGCAACCGTGGGGGGTGGTCTAATCTGCCCCTGCCCGATTCATCGAATGGCAGGTAAGACGGGCTCAGGGTTCGGCCGGGAACGGGGGCATGGCGGCAGGCGTGCAGGCGCGGGTAGTAATTGTGGCGCGCGACGACGCCTTGGCCGGGCCCTTGTCCGAGGGGCTGGACCGCCTGGGCTGGCGCACCGTCACGGCCCGCGGCGCCTACGCCGCCGTGGCCGCCGTCGCCGATCTGCAGATCGAGGCCGCCATCATCGACCTGGCCGGCGGCGACGAAGCCCTCGGCCTGGCCGAGCGGCTGAAGGAAGCCTGCGCGCCGCGCCGGTTGCCGGTGGTCGGCGTCGGCCAGCCGCACCCGAGCCTGGAGCTGCGCGGCTTCGACCTGACGCTCGCCGCCCCGCTGCATCCGGCCCAGGCCGCCATGCGGCTGGAGACCCTGGTGCGCACCGCCGTGGCCGAGGAGGAGTTCGAGCTGCGGGTCGAGACCTTCGCCGACTGCGGCCGCAGCCTGGACGTCCCCGAGCCGGAATCCGGGGCCTATCAGGTGCTGGCGATCGGCGAGCCCGCGCCGCAGTTCCTGGCGCTGTCCAACGCGCTGGCCCACGACGGCGCCGAGGTGGTGGGCGCGTTCACCGCCTACACCGCCTTCGACTACCTCCACGAACGGCGCTTCGACGCGGTGGTGCTGTGGGCCGGCGAGAACCCGCAGGAGGCGCTCTCCATCGCCGCCGGCCTGCGCCGCAACACCCGCCTCTACCACACGCCCGCGGTGCTCTACATGCGCCCGGAATCCTATGTGACCGCCTCGGAGGCCTATCACCGCGGCATCACCGACGTGGCGACGCCGCAGACGCCGGAGAGCGAGACCGCCCGGCGCGTCGTCGAGCTGGCCCGCGCCTACCGCCGGCAGACCTCGGTGCGCCTGGCGCTGGAGAGCGCGCGGACCTCGGGCCTGATGGACGCCGCCACCGGCCTCTTCACGCGCGACCTGTTCGCCGCCCACCTGGCCCGCCTCGCCCAGGCCTCGAAGCTGCGCAATCGGGCGCTGTCGGTCTGCGTGCTGAAGGTCGCCGAAAACCCGGACCTGGCGGCCATCCGCAAGGACGGCTGGCTGGCCCGCGCCATCCCGCAGATCGGCTCGATGATCGGCCGGCTGGTGCGGGTGGAGGACACCGCAGCCCGGCTCGGCCCCGAGGTCTTCGCCCTCGCCCTGCCCGCCACCGCCGCCGGCGCGGCGCGGGCGGCCGGCGAGCGGATCGCCGCGGTGATCGGCTGCACCGCCTTCGAGGCGGGCGAGGGCAAGCCGCCCTTCGTGGTGGAGTTCGATCTGGGCGTGGCCCAGGTCGGGTCCGGCGAGACCGCCGGACGCGCCCTCGAGGAAGCCGCGGCCGAGGCCTACGCAAGGAAGGCGAGCTGATGCAACACGCCGCGCCCAACACGGGCTACTGGACCTACCTCATCCCGCTCGTCGTCTTCGCGATCGTGATCCTCAGAAACTCTCGCGCGCGGCGGCTGCGGGTGGAGACGCTGTGGATCACGCCGGTGATGATCCTGGTGCTGGTGGGCCTGTCGCTGAGCCAGGCCGGCATGCCGACGCCCGGGATGATGGCCATCGATCTCCTGGCGCTGGGCTTCGGCGCGGCGCTCGGCTGGTGGCGCGCCCGGTTCACCACCATCGCGGTCGACCCCGCGACCCACCAACTGACCAGCCAGGCCTCGCCGATCGGCATGATCGTCGTGCTTGGGATCTTTGCGATCCGCTACGGCCTGCGGATGTATGCGCTGCAGAACGCCGACACGTTGCACATGCCGGTCAACGCCGTGGCCGACGCGTCCCTGGTGCTGGCCGTGGGCCTGGTCTGCGCCCAGCGGCTGGAGATCGCGCTGCGCGCCAGCCGGCTGCTCGGCGAGGCGCGCGCGGCGAAGGCCGGCTCCTAGGCCGCCAGCTTCGCCAGCTCCGTCAGCACCTTCTCGGCGGCGGTCAGGCGCTGCTCGGGGGTCCCCCACTCGCCCTTGACCACCACCTTGTTGTCGGGACGGACGCGCCACGCGACCTGGTTTTTCTGAACGAACTGAACGAGTCCCAGCGGATTCTTGAACTGGTCGCCGCGGAAGGTCACCACCGCGCCCTTTGGCCCCACGTCGATCTTGGCGACATTGGCCTCGCGGCAGAGGCCCTTGATGGCCACCACCTTGAGCAGCTGGCCGGCTTCCGGCGGCAGCGGGCCGAAGCGGTCGATGAGCTCGGCGGCCAGGGCCTCGCGGTCCTGCGCCCTCTCGGCGTCCGACAGGCGGCGGTAGAGCGACAGGCGGACGTTGAGGTCCGGCACATAGTCCTCGGGAATCAGCACGGCCGCGCCGGTGTTGATCTGCGGCGACCAGCCCCGGTCGTGGACCAGGCCCTCGGCGCCGGCCTTCTCCTTCAGCTCGTTCACCGCGTCTTCCAGCATCTGCTGATAGAGTTCGACGCCGATCTCGCGGATGTGGCCCGACTGTTCCTCGCCCAGCAGGTTGCCTCCCCCACGGATGTCGAGGTCGTGGCTGGCCAGCTGGAAGCCGGCGCCCAGGCTGTCCAGCGATTGCAGCACCTTCAGCCGCTTCTCGGCCGACAGCGTGATCGTCCGCTCGGCCGGCGTGGTCAGGTAGGCGAAGGCGCGGGTCTTGGCCCGGCCCACCCGGCCGCGCAGCTGGTAGAGCTGGGAGAGGCCGAACATGTCGGCGCGGTGGATGACCAGAGTGTTGGCGGTCGGGATGTCGAGGCCGCTCTCCACGATGGTGGTCGAGAGCAGCACGTCGTACCGGCCCTCGTAGAAGGCCCCCATGACGTCTTCCAGCTGGGTCGCCGCCATCTGGCCGTGGCCGACCACGAACTTCACCTCCGGCACCT
>JAQGIX010000325.1 GCA_028290925.1 Phenylobacterium sp.
GGCCCTGGCGGCCGCGGGAGCGCGCGTGCCGGGCGAGCCGCTGGTGCTCGACCTGGGCAGCGGCTCGGGCGTCAACTCCATCGTGCCGTGCCGCCGGTTGTTCCCGGGCGCCTGGATGGTGGCCACCGATCTGTCCGGCGAGCTGCTGGCGATCCTCGCCGACTGGGTCCGCCAGGGGCCGCAACCCGAGCGGGTGATCTGCGTGCGGATGGACGCCATGAGCCGCAAGCTGGCGCCCGACCTGTTCGACCTGGTCACCGGCGCCTCGATCCTGCACCACCTCGACGAGCCGGATGTGGCCATCGCGCGGGCCGGACGCGCGCTGAAGCCCGGCGGCCACGCCATCTTCTTCGAGCCGATGGGCGGCTGGGCGATCGTGCGCCTCGCCTTGGAGAGGATCCTGGCGGAAGCGGAACTGCGGAAGGCGCCGCTCGACCCGGTGATCGAGGACGTGCTGCGCCGCACGGTCAGGGACATCACCGTGCGCACCCAGCTGAGCCGCAAGGACTTCGACTACTCCCAGCTCGACGACAAATGGCTGTTCCAGCGCAGCTACATCGAGCAGGCGGCCAAGGCCGCTGGCTTCGCCACCGTGCAGCTCGTGCCGTTGAACGACCACGCCACGCTCTACCGGGACACCATCGCCGTGCAACTGCGGCTGGGCGCCGGCCGCGACGACCTGGAGCTGCCGGACTGGGCCGCGGCGATCGTCGATAGCTTCGATCAGGGCCTCAACCTGTGGGCCAAGCAAGAGCTGATGCTTGAGGCGGCTATCGTGCTGACCAAGGGCGAGGGGCGGGAACCGCGCGCCGGCTGAGCGGTTCGCCTTCGGCGATGACCACGCCGCGGCCCACCCATCTCGATGAGCACGATCCGGCCAAGGCCGACGTCCGCGACATCCGCGACGAGGTCGATCGCGAGATCGAGGCCTACGCCCGCGACCTGCACGACTTGGTGCTGCTGGTCCCGGAGGACCGCTGGGAGGAATTCCTGCGCCTCAGCGGCTGCGCGGCCGAGGACGACACGGTGCGCTACAAGGGGGTGGTGCTGAAGAAGGGCCCGGTCACCGCCGCGGTGGCGCAGGAGGGGTTCTAGCCGTCGCTAGGGGGCCAGGAACCCGGCCTCGGCGAAGTCCAGCATCCGGTTGAGGAGCGCCTTCACGTCGCCCTCGCGGGTGACGCCGCCTGACAGGTGGTGCAGGCGGTCGAACTCGGCGAAGCGGTTGTTGTGGACCATGCCCAGCGCGAAATGCAGCCGCCAGTAGACGGTCTCGCGCGGCAACTCGGGCTGGGCGGCGATCAGCGCGTTGGCGAACCGCTCCAGGTGCGAGACGTCGTTCTGCAGGGCGTCGCGCATGTCCGCCGTGCCCTCGGAGCGCGCGCGGATGATGAACTGCATGGAGATCCGCCGGTCGTTGGCCGGGTCGCTCCAGCGCAGCGGCGGAGCGAACAGCGCCTCCAGGATCTCGCGCACCGGCGGCTTGCCGGCATGGCGCTCGTTGGCCTCGTGCAGCATGCGCGCGCGTTCGCGGTTCAGCTCCCCTGTGCGCTTACGGAAGATCGCGAACAGCAGAGCGTCCTTGGAGCCGAAATGGTAGTTGACGCTGGCCAGGTTGACGCTGGCCGCGGCGGTGATGTCGCGCACCGAGACGTTCTGGAAGCCGTGCAGGGCGAACAGCCGCTCGGCGGCGCCGAACACGGCGGCCTTGGTGGCGGCCTGCGCCTCCTCGGTCTCGACGACGTCAGTGATCAGGGGATCGGTCATGCGAATCCCTTAGGGAACCTGCCCGAGCATAGGCCGCTGACATTCTGCCGCAATCGCGGCGCGCATAGGTTGATCCTGCGCCTCAGCGGGCGAGCTCGCGCATGGCCTTGTCGAGGCCTTCCAGGGTCAGCGGATACATCCGGTCGTTCACCAGCTGCTTCATGAGCGCGATGGAAGGCGTGTAGTCCCAGTGCCGCTCGGCGGTGGGGTTCAGCCAGACCATGTGCTCGTAGATCTGCGCCACGCGGTCCATCCAGATCGCGCCGGCCTCTTCGTTCCAGTGCTCCACCGAGCCGCCCGGATAGGTGATCTCGTAGGGGCTCATGGTCGCGTCGCCGACGAAGATGATCTTGTAGTCGTGCGGGAACTTGTGGAGCACATCCCAGGTGTTGATCTTCTCGGCGTGGCGGCGCCGGTTGTCCTTCCAGACGCCCTCGTAGAGGCAGTTGTGGAAGTAGTAGAACTCCATGTTCTTGAACTCTGTGCGCGCCGCGCTGAACAGCTCCTCACAGACCTTGACGTGGCTGTCCATCGAGCCGCCGATGTCGAGGAACAGCAGCACGCTGATCTTGTTGCGGCGCTCGGGCCGCATGTTGATGTCGAGGTAGCCCTTCTCGGCGGTGCCCTTGATGGTGGCCGGGAAGTCGATCTCGTCGGGGTGGCCCTCGCGCACCCATTTGCGCAGGCGGCGCAGCGCCACCTTGATGTTGCGGGTGCCGAGCTCGACCTGGTCGTCGAGGTTCTTGTACTCGCGCTTGTCCCAGACCTTGATCGCCTTGCCGTGCCGGCCCTTGTCCTGGCCGATGCGGATGCCCTCGGGGTGGTAGCCGTTGGCGCCGAACGGCGAGGTGCCGCCCGTGCCGATCGCCTTGTCGCCCTTCTCGTGGCGCTCCTTCTGCTCGCGGATGCGCTCAGCCAGCGCCTCCATCAGCTTGTCGAAGCCGCCCATGGCCTCGATCTGCGCCTTCTCCTCCTCGGTCAGGAACTTCTCGCTCATCTTGCGGAGCCACTCGGCCGGGATGTCGGCGGCGATCCCGTCGTCCAGCCGCTCCAGGCCCTTGAAGACGTGGCCGAACACCTGGTCGAAGCGGTCGAGGTTCTTCTCGTCCTTCACCAGCGAGGCGCGGGACAGGTAGTAGAAGTCGTCCACCGAGCGGTCGATCACCGCCTTGTCGAGCCCCTCCATGAGCATGAGGTACTCTTTCAGCGTCACCGGGACCTTGGCCTCCCGGAGCTCGGTGAAGAAGCGCATGAACATCGAAGGCGGTCCTGAAGGCGAACAGTCGTTTGAACGCGAAGGATGGGGCTACGGGTCCCCGATGTCCAGTGCGTCAGGCGCGCCGCCGCTCGCTGTCCAGAGACGCCATCTGGGGCGCGGGGTAGCGATCCCCCGCGGCGGCCGCGGCCGGCGCCGCCGCCTCCAGCGCCGCGAGATCCTCCGGCGCGAGGCGGACGTCCAGCGCGCCCAGAGCCTCCGCCAGCCGGTCGCGGCGACGGGCCCCGACCACGGGCACAATGTCCTGGCCCTGCGCCAGCACCCAGCCGATCGCCGCCTGGGCGGTGCTGATCCCCCGCGACCGCGCCGCCTGGCCAAGCGCCTCGGCGAGCTTGAGGTTCTTCTGCAGGTTCTCGCCCTGGAACCGCGGGCTGAAGGCGCGGAAGTCGCCCGGCCCATCGACGGCGTTCAGGTGTCCGCCGATCAGTCCGCGGGACAGGACGCCGTAGGCCGTCACCCCGATGCCAAGCTCGCGGCAGGTCGGCAGGATCTCCGCCTCGAGGCCGCGGGAGATCAGCGAGTATTCGATCTGCAGGTCGACGATCGGATGCACGGCGGCGGCGCGCCGGATGGTCTCCGCGCCGACCTCGGAGAGGCCGATGTGGCGCACGTAGCCCGCCTTCACCAGCTCGGCGATCGCGCCCACGGTCTCCTCGATGGGGACCGCGGGATCCAGCCGCGCCGGCCGGTAGATGTCGATGTGGTCCACGCCGAGCCGTTGCAGGCTGTAGGCGCAGGCCGTCTTCACCGCCTGCGGCCGGGCGTCATAGCCGAGCCAGGCGCCGTCGGGGCCGCGCTGCGCGCCGAACTTCACGCTGATCAGCACCTCGTCGCGCGGCCGCCCTTGCAGGGCCTCGGCGATCAGCAGCTCGTTGTGGCCCATGCCGTAGAAATCACCGGTGTCGACGAGGTTGATCCCGGCGTCGAGGGCGGCGTGGATGGTCGCCACGCTCTCCGCGCGGTCCGAGGGGCCATACATCCCCGACATGCCCATGCAGCCCAGGCCGATCGCCGAAACCTCAGGGCCGTTGGTTCCCAGTCGCCGCATCTGCATGGTCAAGTCTCCGCCTCCGGCGCCGGGGCGCCGAGGACAGCCAGTCTAGGGCAGGTCCGCCGGCGCGGGGTGGGGAAGTTCCGGGCCCTGTGCGCCGCGGCGCGATCAGGCCGCGGCGCAGGGCTGCGCTTGGAGGGCCTTCAGCTTGCGCCAGACCGTCATGCGCGAGATGCCGAGGCGGCGGGCGATCTCGACAGGGCCGACGCCCGCCCGCTGCAGGGCGCGGATCTCGTGGGCGGCGGCGCGGCTGCGGCGGCGGATCGGCTCTGCGGGCTCCAGCGCCGCCACCGCCTGCAGCACCGCCCTCAGGGTGCGGCCCTCGCTTCCGGCGCTGCTCACCGGCGGCTCGGCGGTCATCAGGGTGGCCCCGCGCTGCTCGAGGCGCTCGATCAGCTCCAGGATGCCGCGCGTGGACAGGCCCAGGTGCCGCAGGTTCGGCGCCACCAGCTGATCGCCCTCCCCGATGAAGTCGAGGATGGAAGCGAGCACCGTGGCGCTCTCGCCGGCCCCGTCCTCTTCCGCCCGCACGACGTGACAGCCGAGGGAGCGCAGAGTGGCCGCGGCGTCACCGTGATCCGTCTCGTCGAGCCGAACGTAACCGATCCTCAGCATCGCCGCTCCTCGAACCCCTGTGACAGGGTCCCAAATGCGAGCGGCCGGGCCAAGGGCAAGTTCGTTAAATCTCCGCAATGTTCAACCGCTTACCCGGGGAAATCAGGCGGGATTGTGTTCGGATTCCGGCTTTGTCTGGGCGGAAGAGGCAAAACTCTCCGCGCGGCGGCGCAGGATGAATTCGTGGTCGACGGTCTCGCCGACGCGGAAGCCGTATTCGCCGACCTTTTCGAAGCCGTGGCGGGCATAGAATCGCTGGGCGCCGTGGTTCTCGCTCCAGACGCCGATCCAGATGTCGCGCGGCCCGTTGCGCTGCAGCCAGGCGATGGTCTCGGCGAACAGGCCCGCGCCCAGGCCGCGGCCCTGCCAAGCCTTCAGGAAATAGAACCGCTTCAGCTCGCCGCAGGCCGTGGTGACCTCCGGATGCGGCAGGCCGCAGGACCCCGCCTGGGCGTAGCCGATCGCCTGGCCCTCGGCCTCCACTAGCCAGGCCGCCTTCTGCGGGTCCGCCAGGTCGGCGCGGGTGGCCTCCAGCCCGTGGGCCTCGGCCAGGAACGCCTGCAGGTCCTTCGGCGAGTAGAGGCGGCCGAAGGTGTCGGCGAAGGTGCGCGCGCCGATCGCCGAGAGGGCGTCGGCGTCGCTCGGGGTTGCGCGGCGGATCATGGGGTCGGACATCGGCGGCGGCGGGTTATGGGGTTACAGTAAGATATGACTGTCGCGCTCTACACGCATCTGGACATGCTCGACCACCGTCCTGGCGATTGGCACCCGGAACGGCCGGAACGGCTGCGCGCCGTGGTCGACGCCCTGGAGGACGCCTCCGACCTCGACCTGGCTGCGTGTGAAGCGCCGTTGGTGGAGGCCGCCGACCTCGCCCGCGTCCACCCGCAAGCCTACATCGATGCGATCACCCGGGCCTCGCCCGCCGAGGGCCGGCGCAAGCTCGATCCCGACACCGTCATGTCCGCCGGCAGCCTGAACGCCGCGCGGCGGGCGGCCGGCGCGGTGGTCAGCGCCGTGCGCGACGTGGCCGCCGGCAAGGCAGGCCGCGCCTTCTGCGCCGTGCGGCCGCCGGGCCATCACGCGGAGCCCGCCACACCGATGGGCTTCTGCATCTTCTCCAAC
>JAQGIX010000329.1 GCA_028290925.1 Phenylobacterium sp.
CCCGGCGAGAGCATCGAGGAGGCCTGCGCCCGCGAGCTCGCCGAAGAGGCCGGCCTGCGGGCCCGCAAGCTCCGCTACCACTCCACCCAGCCCTGGCCCTATCCGTCGTCGCTGATGATCGGCCTGATCGCCGAGGTGGAGGACGACGAGGGCACGCCGGACCAGACCGAGCTCTCCGAAGTCCGCTGGTTCACCCGCGATGAAGCCCGCGACCTGATCGCCGGCCAGCTGGACGGCGTCGCCTCCCCCAACCCCATGGCTATCGCCCACCAGCTGATCAAGGCCTGGGTGGAATCCTCCCTCCCTTAATGGGGAGGGACAGCTCGCCGCAGGCGAGCAGGGTGGGGAAGTCACGATCAAGCTCGGCAAGACGAGACTGATCCCATCTTCTCACTTGCCAAAAGAACAAATCAAGAACATCATCCGCGCATGCGTCCCGAAATTCAACGCGCCCGCGAACTCCGCCGCAACATGAGCGAACCGGAGGTCGTGCTGTGGTCGCGGCTGAAGCACCTACGCGAGCGCGGCATCCACATTCGCCGCCAATTCCCGTTCCGCGGTTACTACCTCGACTTCGTCTGCCTCTCTCGTCGCTTGGCGATTGAGGTCGACGGCAGCCAGCACGGCGAGAATGTCCAATCTGAACATGATGCTGTCCGCGACCGCATCCTTGGCCGGCATGGATTTCGCGTTCTCCGCGTCTGGAGCGGCGATGTCCGGCACAATCTCAGCGGCGTGATGGATCGGATCGTGCTGGCTCTGGAGGCTGCGCCGCGAAGTCATGAGAGCCAATCGCAGGACTCGGAGCTTGATTCAGACTTCCCCACCCTGACCGCTTCGCGGTCTGTCCCTCCCCATTAAGGGAGGGAGCTTACCCCCGCGTCCTGAACGGGTCCGCCGGATAGACGCCGAGGATCTCGAACTTCTCTGAGAAGAAGCGGAGCTCTTCGAAGGCCAGCGCCAGGCCGCGGTCCTCGGGGCGGCCGTCGACCTCGGCGTAGAAGACGGTCGCCGTCCAGGCGCCGTTCTCCATGTAGCTCTCCAGCTTGGTCATGTTGACGCCGTTGGTGGCGAAGCCGCCCAGCGCCTTGTAGAGCGCCGCCGGCAGGTTGCGGACCCGGAACACGAAGCTGGTGATGCAGGGCGCGGTGAACGGCGGCGCCGCGGGACTGGCCTCGGCCGTCATCACCAGGAATCTCGTGGTGTTCGAGTGCTCGTCCTCGATGTCGCGGAGCAGGATCTCCAGGCCGTAGATCTCCGCGGCCAGCGCCGGGGAGACCGCGGCCTTGGTGGGATCGGGATGCTCGGCCAGCAGCTTGGCCGCGCCGGCGGTGTCGCCGACCCCCTCGCCCTTCAGCTTCAGCCGGCGGATGGTCTTGCGGCATTGGCCGAGCGCGAACGGCATGCTGACCGCGGTCTTCAGGTCCTCCAGCCTGGTCCCCGGATTGGCCATCAGCTGGAAGTGGATCGGCTTGAACCGCTCGCCGATGATCTTCAGGCCCGAGGAGGGCAGCAGGTGGTGCACGTCCGCCACCCGGCCGGCGATGGAGTTCTCCACCGGGATCATGCCGAGGTCGCAGGCGTGCGTCTTCACCGCCTCGAACGCCTCCTCGAAGGTGGCGCAGGGGACCGGCTCGTAGTCGGGATAGTAGGTCGAGCAGGCTTCGTGGCTGTTGGCCCCGAGCTCCCCCTGGAAGGCGATGCGGCGCTTGGTCATGAGGCCATCCCGGATTGTCTTAGGGCGTGGGCCCGCGCGCGTTCGAGATCGGCGGGGTTGTCGACGGAGATCGGGGCCTGGTCGAGCACCGTGGCCCAGATCGACAGGCCCAGCTCCAGGGCGCGGAGCTGCTCGAGCTTCTCGCGTCGCTCCAGCGGCGACGGCGCGGCGGCGGTGAACCGCAGCAGCGCCTCGCGGCGATAGGCGTAGATGCCGTGGTGCAGCCACACCGGGCCGTCACCGAACAGCACCGAGCGGGTGAAGTAGAGCGCGCGCGCCGTGCGGCCGTCCGGCTGCATCGCGGCCACGACCTTGGGGATGTCCGGGTTGCGCCGCTCGGCCGGATCGGTTTCGGCGACCATCACCGTGGCGATGTCGCAGCCGGGCTGCTCGGCGAGCAGGCCCGCGCAGGCGGCCAGGGCCGAGGGCTCCACGAAGGGCATGTCGCCCTGCAGGTTGATCACCACGTCATGCGCCCCGGCCGGATCCAGCTCGGCCAGCGCCGCCAGGATCCGATCGGAGCCGGAGGGCAGCTCCGGGTCGGTCAGGACGGCGCGGCCGCCCGCCGCTTCCACCGCCGCGACGATCTCCGAATCCCCCGCCGCCACGGCCACGGGCCAGGCGCCGGCGGCCTGCGCCTGGCGCAGCACGCGGACGATCATCGGTACGCCGCCGATGTCCGCCAGCGGCTTGCCGGGCAGGCGGGTCGCGGCCATGCGCGCGGGTATGATGACGATCGGGTTCATGCGTTGCTTGGGCGGTTGCGCGAGCGCCGGTAGCGTGTAAGAGAGCCGGGCGCAATAAGGGGCGGGATTCCCGCGGGTTCGCCGACCCTCCGGGGCGGCCGTCGAGAGGGCCGATTTAGGATCTATGAGCGACCTCACGTTCAATAAGGTCGCCGGCGCGGTGCTGGCGACGGGTCTGGCGATCGTCGGCCTCGGGCAACTCTCCAATGGCGTGTTCACGCAGGAGCCGCCGGCCAAGCCGGGCTTCGCGGTGGAAGTCGCGCCCGACACCTCTGGCGGCGCCGCCGCGGCCCCCGACGTGCCGCCGGACTGGGGCACGGTGCTGCCGACCGCCGACGTGGCCGCCGGCCAGGCGGTCTTCGCCAAGTGCCAGTCCTGCCACAGCCTGACGGCCAACGGCACCGGTCCGAACCTGTCCGGCGTCGAGGGCCGCAAGCCCGGCACCGAAGCCGGCTTCGCCTATTCCCCGGCCATGCAGGCGTTCGGCGCCAAGCAGCCGATCTGGGACTACGAGCACATCTACGAGTTCATCAAGAACCCGCAGGCCTATGTCTCGGGCACCAAGATGACCTTCGTCGGCCTGAAGTCCCCGCAGGACCGCATCAACGTCATCGCCTATCTGCACAGCCAGGGCTCGTCCCTGCCGATCCCGGCCCCGAACCCGGCGGCCGCGGC
>JAQGIX010000395.1 GCA_028290925.1 Phenylobacterium sp.
AGGGCGCCTGGTGGGTGCAGGACGCCTCGGCGGCCGTGCCCGTCCGGTTGCTCGAGGTGAAGCCCGGCGAGACCGCGCTCGACCTCTGCGCCGCGCCCGGCGGCAAGACCCTGCAGCTGGCGGCGGCCGGGGCGACGGTGACGGCCGTGGATCGCTCTGGCCCGCGGCTGAAGCGGGTGACCGAGAACCTGGCGCGCACCGGTCTCTCGGCCGAGGTTGTGGAGGCCGACGCCGTGGGCTGGGCCGACAAGCGCACCTTCGACGCCGTGCTGCTGGACGCCCCCTGCTCGGCCACCGGCACCTTCCGCCGGCACCCGGACGTGCTGTGGGTGGTCAAGCCCTCGGACGTGGCCAGCCTGGCGGCGGTTCAGACACGGCTGCTGGACAGCGCCGCGCGGCGGGTGAAGCTGGGCGGACGGCTGGTCTATTGCGTCTGCTCCCTGGAGCCGGAGGAGGGTGAGGCGCAGGCCGAAGGCTTCCTCGCTCGCACGCCGGGCTTCGCCCTGGAGCCTATCGCCGACGGGGAAGGCGGCGCGCCGGAGCTAAGCCGCCGGCCCGACGGGACCCTGCGCATCCTGCCCCACCATCGCCCGGGCGGGACCGACGGCTTCTACATCGCCCGCTTCCGGCGCACCGCCTGATCGGCTAAGGCGAAGCCATGGCGGCCAAGACCATCATCGCCCCCTCGATCCTCGCGGCCGACTTCGCGCGGCTGGGCGAGGAGGCGCGCGCGGTGGAGGCGGCCGGGGCCGACTGGCTGCACGTGGACGTCATGGACGGCCACTTCGTGCCCAACATCACCCTCGGCCCCGACGTGGTGAAGGCGCTCAGGCCCCACGTGAAGATCCCCTTCGACGTCCACCTGATGATCGCGCCGGTCGATCCCTTCCTGGAGGCGTTCCGCGCCGCCGGGGCCGACATCATCAGCGTGCATCCGGAATCAGGCTCGCACCTCAACCGCACCCTCAAACGCATCCGCGAGCTGGGGGCCAAGGCCGGGGTGGTGTTCAACCCCTCGACCGATCCGTCGGTGATCCAGTGGATGATGGACGACGTCGACCTGATCCTGGGCCTGTCGATCAAACCCGCCTTCGGCGGCAAGAGCTTCATGACCTCGCAGCTGAAGAAGATCGAGACGCTGCGGGCGATGATCGACGCCACCGGGCGCGACATCCCGCTGGAGGTGGACGGCGGCGTGACGCCGGAGACCGCGCCCCGGTGCATCGCGGCCGGCGCGACGGCGCTGGTGGCCGGGACGGCGGTGTTCCGCGGCGGGCCGGACAAGTACGCGGCCAACATCGCGGCCCTGCGCGGCTGAGTCCCGTTGACGGGCGCGGCGAGCGCACCTAATTCCCCTCCATCCCGTGTGACTGGCGATCTGAGGTGGGTGACCACCGGGGAGCGCGGGCCCATTCCGCCGCTCGCCTGGGCATTTCCTTCGATCACTTGAGGAGAATGCCTTGCCTGCCGCCCCGGATTTCCCCGCCGCCCCCGACCGCGCCCCTGTCAAACGAGCGCTGATCTCCGTCTCCGACAAGACCGGCCTGGTCGAGGCCGCCAAGGCCCTGTCCGCCATGGGCGTGGAGCTGGTCTCCACCGGCGGCACCCGCAAGGCGATCGCCGAGGCGGGGCTATCCGTGAAGGACATCTCAGAGCTGACCGGCTTCCCGGAGATGATGGATGGGCGGGTGAAGACCCTGCATCCGATCGTGCACGGCGGCCTGCTGGGCGTGCGCGACGCGCCGGAGCACAAGCAGGCCATGGACGCCCACGGGATCGGCGGGATCGATCTGGTCTACGTCAACCTCTACCCCTTCGAGCAGACGGTGGCCGGCGGCGCGGACTACGCGACCGCCGTTGAGAACATCGACATCGGCGGCCCGGCGATGATCCGCTCGGCGGCCAAGAACCATGGCTATGTGGCGGTCTGCACCGAGCTTGCCGACCTGGAAGAGGTGCTGGCCGAACTGACCGCCCACGGGACCACGAGCCTCGATCTCCGCAAGCGGCTGGCGGCCCGCGCCTATGCCCGCACCGCGGCCTATGACGCGGCGATCTCCGGCTGGTTCGCGGAGGCGTTGGGCGACGCCGCCCCGCGCCGGCGCGCCTTCGCCGGCGAGCTGGTGCAGACCATGCGCTACGGCGAGAACCCGCATCAGAGCGCGGCCTTCTACCGGTTCGCCAATCCGCGGGTGGGCGTGGCGACGGCCCGGCAGCTGCAGGGCAAGGAGCTCAGCTACAACAACATCAACGACACCGACGCCGCCTTCGAGCTGATCGCCGAGCTCGATCCCGCGGCCGCGCCGGCCTGCGCCATCATCAAGCACGCCAACCCCTGCGGCGTGGCCACCGGCAAGACGGTGTTGGAGGCCTATGAGCGGGCGCTGGCCTGCGACCCGGTGAGCGCCTTCGGCGGCATCATCGCGCTGAACCAGCCGCTGGACGCGGCGACCGCGACCAAGATCCTCGACCTGCTGACCGAGGTGGTGATCGCGCCCGCCATCGACGCGGACGCCGCGGCCCTGTTCGCCCGCAAGAAGAACGTCCGCCTGCTGGTCAGCGGCGGCCTGCCCGACCCGCAGGCGCCCGGCGTGACCTTCAGGTCGGTGTCCGGCGGCTTCCTGGTGCAGAGCCGCGACGACGCGCGGCTGACGGCCGCCGACCTCAAGGTGGTCACCCGGCGCGCGCCGACCGAGGCCGAGGTGCGCGACATGCTGTTCGCCTTCACCATCGCCAAGCAAGTGAAATCCAACGCCATCGTCTATGCCAAGGCCGGCCAGAACCTGGGGATCGGCGCGGGCCAGATGAACCGCAAGGATTCCGCCCGTATCGCCGCCCTGCGCGCCGCCGACTTCGGCCTCGACCTCACGGGTTCGGCCTGCGCCTCGGAAGCCTTCTTCCCGTTCGCGGACGGCCTGATCCAGGCGGCCGACGCCGGCTGCACGGCGGTGATCCAGCCCGGTGGCTCGGTGCGCGACGCGGAGGTCATCGCCGCAGCCGATGAGCGGGGCCTGGCCATGGTGTTCACCGGCGTGCGGGTGTTCCGGCACTAGCTCCAAGATCCTCCCCTCGGGGGGAGGTGGCGGGAAGCGCCGGAGGGGGGTTGCAGTCCACAGGCCTGCGATGTCCTGCCCTTCAACCCCTCGGTCCCTCCGGGACAGCTCCCCCATGGGGGAGCCCCTGGGCGCTACTTCTTCCGCCGCCCGCCGCGCTCGTCGGCCAGTTCGCGCAGGGCGGCGTTGGCGATGGTCAGCTTGGCGAAGGTCCATGGGCCGCCGGCCTGGTCGATCTCCGCGACGGTGCGGCGGGCCGCCTCGGCCTTGTCGTGGCGCAGCGACGCCCAGGCCGCGACCGCCTTGGCGGCGTGGCCGGCGTCCTCTCCAGCCTGGGCCGAGCCCGCGAACGCCATGATCGCCTGGGTGAGCGCGGCCTGTTCGGCCAGCAGGTCCTCCAGCAGCCGGCGCAGCGCCGTCCGCTCGAAGTTGTCGCCCACCGAGAAGCCGGCGGCGGCGGCGCGCAGGCGGTCGAAGGCGAAGGCCGCGCCCGCCTGGTGGTAGAGCCGGGTGACCGCGGGCAGCGGCCAGCTGGAGGCCTCCGCCAGGTCCACGAGGTCGGCGGCGGTGGTCAGCGACTGCAGGATCGCGGCCTGTTCGGCGCAGCGCTCCGGCGCGCCGACGGCGACCAACAGCTTGGCGCGCTCGGCGATGGCGTCCTGCTCCACGGCCGAGGCCACGCCCGGCATCAGGCCGCGCAGCCGCTTGAAACCGGGGGCGTAGCGGTCCGTGAGCGCCGCGACGTCGAGGTTCTCCCGCGCCGCCCGCCTGGCCAGCCAGAAGGTCGCGCCACGCAGGGCGGCGGTGAGCCGGCGGTAGAGCGCCATCTGGCCGGCGGCCGGAACCTTGCCGTCGAGCGCGTTGACGCTCGCCCAGATCTCCTCGAACTCCAGCACCGCCTTGGCCGCCTCGTAGCCCGCGGCGAAGGACCGCACGTCGCAGTCCGCCGCGGCCATCAGCCGGCCGGGGAAGCTCGGGCCGCAGCGGTTGATGACGTCGTTGGCGACCACGGTGGCGATGATCTCGCGGCGCAGCCGGTGGCGGCGCATGGGCTCGTGGTAGCGGCGCAGCGGCTTGGGGAAATAAGCCTCCAGCACATGCTCGTAGAACGGGTCGTCGGGCAATTGGCTGGCCACCAGCTCGCGCTTCAGCTCCAGCTTGCCGTAGGCCAGCAGCACCGCGAGCTCGGGCCGGGTCAGGCCGAGCCCGGCCTGCTGGCGCTCCAGGATCGTTGCGGCGTCGGGCAGGCCCTCGACCGTCCGGTCGAGGCGGCCTGCGGCTTCCAGCTCGGCCATGAAGCGGGCGTGCGGCTCGAGCTCGCCCGGTGCGTCCATCGCCATCAGCGAAAGGGCGAGCGTCTGGTCGTAGTTGTGGGCCAGCACGTGGGCGGCCACCTCGTCGGTCATCGACTGCAGCAGGGTGTCGCGCCGCTTACGGTTCAACGTCCCGGTGCGCTCCAGCTGGCCGGTGAGGATCTTGATGTTCACCTCGTGGTCGGAGGTGTCGACGCCGGCCGAATTGTCGATGGCGTCGGTGTCGATGCGGCCGCCGGCCCCACCCGCTCCAATCTGGGCGAACTCGATGCGGCCGGCCTGGGTGACGCCGAGGTTCGCGCCCTCGCCGACCACCTTGACGCGCAGCTCCGCGCCGTTGACCCGCAGGGCGTCGTTGGTCTTGTCGCCGACCTCGGTGTTGGCCTCGGTCTTGGCCTTCACATAGGTGCCGATGCCGCCCAGGTAGAGCAGCTCGGCCGGGGCCTTCAGGATGGCGTTGATCAGGTCGGCCGGCGCCAGCGCCTCGGCGCTGATCTCCAGCATCTTGCGGACTTCCGCGGTGAGCGGGATCGACTTCAGGGTGCGCGGGAAGACCCCGCCGCCCTTGGAGATCGCCTTGCGGTCATAGTCGTCCCAGGAGGAGCGGGGCAGGTCGAACAGCCGCTTGCGCTCGGCCCAGGACCTGGCCGCGTCGGGGTCCGGATCGAGGAAGATGTGGCGGTGGTCGAAGGCGGCCAGCAGGCGCGTCTCCTTGGACAGCAGCATGCCGTTGCCGAACACGTCGCCGGACATGTCGCCGACGCCGACCACCGTGAACGGCTCGGCCTGGATGTCCTTGCCCAGCTCGCGGAAGTGGCGCTTCACGGCTTCCCAGGCGCCCTTGGCGGTGATGCCCATGGCCTTGTGGTCGTAGCCGGCCGATCCCCCTGAAGCGAACGCGTCGCCCAGCCAGAAGCCGTAGGATTCGGCGAGTTCGTTGGCGATGTCGGAGAAGGTCGCGGGGCCCTTGTCGGCCGCCACCACCAGGTAGGGATCGTCGCCGTCGTGGACGACCACGTGCTTCGGATGGGTGACGTGGCCGGCCGGCGTCAGGTTGTCGGTGATGTCCAGCAGGCCCTGCAGGAAAGTGCGGTAGGCGCGCACGCCCTCGGCGCGGACCGCGTCGGGTCCGCCGGCCTTGGGCAGCATCTTCGGGAAGAAGCCGCCCTTGGAGCCCACCGGCACGATCACCGCGTTCTTCACCTGCTGGGCCTTCACCAGGCCGAGCACCTCGGTGCGGAAGTCGTCGCGCCGGTCCGACCAGCGCAGGCCGCCGCGGGCCACGGGTCCGAACCGCAGGTGGACGCCCTCGACGCCGACGCCCCAGACGAAGATCTCGCGGAACGGCTTGGGGGCCGGCAGGTCGGCGAGTTGGCCGCTGGCCACCTTGAAGGAGATGTAGGGCTTCACCCCGCCGCCCTCGGCCGGCTGGAAGAAGTTGGTCCGCTGGGTGGCGGCGACCAGGGCTGCGATCCGCCGCAGCACCCGGTCGTGGTCCAGGCTCTCGACGGCCTGCAGGGCCTCGACGATCTGGCCCATCAGGGCCTCGGTCGCCTGCTGGCGGGCGGCGATGTCGCCCTTGGCGGCCGGATCGAAGCGGGTGCGGAACAGCTTGAGGATCAGCCGCGTGACGGGCGGGTGGGCGGCCAGCGCCTCCTCCTGCACGCGCTGGCTGGGATCGAGGCCGGATTGCTGGCGGAAGCGGGCCAGCGCGCGGACCAGGGCGGCGTCGCGCCAGGGGATCGACAGCTCCAGGACCAGCCGGTTGAAGCCGTCGTTCTCGGTC
>JAQGIX010000397.1 GCA_028290925.1 Phenylobacterium sp.
GGGTCCGCTGGTGCCCCCCGGCCATTATCAGGTGAAGCTGACGGTGGGCGGCCAGACCCGTACCGCGCCGCTGGTCGTCGCCGTCGACCCGCGCGCGAAGGACGCCGAGCCCGCCATCCGCGCCAAGACCGAGCTCGCCATGGCGACCCTGGCCGACATCGATCGACTGCACCGCGCGGTCAACGCGGTGCGAGGCACGGAAGCCGATCTCGACCGGGCGACCAAGGACCTGGCGGGCAAGCCTTCACAGGCCGCATTGCTCGCCCAGGCCGGAAAATTGAAATCCCGCTTCGCCTCGGTCGAGGGCAAGTTGATGCAGGTCGACATGAAGGGCTCGGAGGCGAACCTGGCCTTCCCCGGCATGCTGAACGAGCAGTTCGCCTCCTTCGCCCTGATCATCGAAGACGCGGACACCCCGCCCACCGCGGCGCAGCAGGCGCTTTACCAGTCGCTGCACGCGCAGCTCGACGCCGAGCTTGTCGCCTTGCGCGCCCTCCAGGGCGCGGATCTGGTCGCGTTCAACGCCAAGCTGGCGACGTCGGGGGTGAGCGCGGCGAAGTAACCGCACGGCGGGCGGCCGCGTGGCGCGCCCGCCGGGCCTTCGCGGAGGCCGGTCCTAGCGCTTGTTGGCGAAGTCCAGGAACCGCTGGCGCAGCGTCGGGTCGGTCTTGAAGACGCCGGTGAACTGGGTGGTGAGGGTGGAGACGTGGCGGTGGTGCACGCCGCGGGTGGTCATGCACTGGTGGGCCGCGTCGATCATCACCGCGACGCCGGCCGGCTTGAGGCTGTCGGTGATGGCGTCGGTGTTCTGCTGGGTCATGGTCTCCTGGGTCTGGAGACGGCGGGCGAAGATCTCGACCACCTTCGCCAGCTTGGAGATGCCCACCACCCGGTTGGTCGGCATGTAGGCCACGTAGGCCTTGCCGAGGAACGGGGCCATGTGGTGCTCGCAGTGGCTCTCCACCTCGATGTCGCGCAGCATGACGATGTCGTCGTAGCCCTGCACGTCCTCGAAGGTGCGCGACAGCTCCTTGGCCGGATCCTGGCCGTAGCCCTCGAACCATTCGGCGTAGGCGTCGACCACGCGTTTGGGCGTATCGATCACGCCCTCGCGGCGGGGGTCATCCCCGGCCCAGGCGATCAGGGTGCGAACGGCCGCCATCGCTTCTTCACGCGTCGGGCGCTTCACGGCTTCAAGATCAAGATCGGGGGGCCCGATCAGGGTTCGGTCGCGCATGGCGTCCATGTGGGAGCGGTTCTTTCCAGGGCTGAGTTGCGCCGGGACGATGGTCCCGGAAATGACGCGTGCCACCCTTTCACTCGGATCGGACAATGGGCCAGGGTTCCCGTGGCTTCCGATCCCGGCGATCTGTATATGGGCTGCCCGCCTTCCCGGGCAACCGTTCCGCTACGTTAGCTAGACCATGACCCTTCGCCTGCACGACACCATGACCCGTGAGAAGCGGGACTTCGTCCCCGCCGATCCCAAGCGGGTGACGATGTATGTCTGCGGACCGACGGTCTATAATTTCGCCCACGTGGGGAATTTCCGGCCCGTCGTGGTGTTCGACGTGCTGTTCCGCCTGTTGCGCGCCGCCTATGGCGAGGACGCGGTGCTCTATGCGGCCAACGTCACCGACGTGGACGACAAGATCAATCTGAAGGCCGCCGAAGAGGGCGTCGCCATCGAGGTGGTCACCGACCGCTATCTGGCCGCCTACAATGCCGACGCGGCCAAGCTGGGCGCCCTGCCGCCCACCTTCCAGCCTCGGGCCACGCAGACCATGGCGGCGATCATCGAGATGATCGAGCGGCTGGTGCGCAACAACGCCGCCTACGCCGCCGACGGCCACGTGCTGTTCAACACCACGGCCTATTCGGAGTACGGCAAGCTGTCCGGCCGGCCGCTGGACGAGATGATCGCCGGCGCGCGGGTGGACGTGGCGCCCTACAAGCGCAATCCTGCCGACTTCGTGCTCTGGAAGCCCTCGAAGCCCGGTGAGCCCGAATGGGACAGCCCCTGGGGCAAGGGCCGGCCCGGCTGGCACATCGAGTGCTCGGCGATGATCGAGCAGACGCTGGGGCTGCCCATCGACATCCACGGCGGTGGCATCGACCTGGTCTTCCCGCACCACGAGAACGAGCGGGCGCAGGGCGTCTGCGCCACCCACGACCAGACCTATTCGGCCTTCTGGCTGCACAACGGCTTCCTGAATTTCGGCGAGGAGAAGATGTCGAAGTCGCTGGGCAACGTCGCCCTGGCGCACGACCTCCTGAAAGCCTACCCCGGCGAGGCGATCCGCTGGGCGCTGCTGGTCGGCCACTACCGCGCGCCGCTGGAGTGGAACTCCGACCTGCTCGACCAGGCCAGGCGCTCGCTGGACCGGCTCTACGGGGCGCTGCAGCGGGCGGCCGACGTGGCGGCCTTCGCGAGCCACCCGTCGGAGGCCTTCCTGGCGGCGCTGGAGGACGACCTGAACACCGCCCAGGCCATGGCCGAGCTGTTCGGCCTGGCCTCGAAGCTGGAGACCGGCTCGGCCGAGGAGAAGGCGCGCGCCAAGGGCGAACTCTTGGCCTCGGCCAATCTGATCGGCTTCCTCACCGCCGATCCGGAGACCTGGTTCAAGGGCGGGGTGGACGAAGAGCTCAAGGCGCGCATCAATGGGCTGATCACCGCCCGGGACGAGGCCCGGCGCGCCAAGGATTGGCCGCAAGCCGACCGCATCCGCGCCGAACTCACCGCGTTAAATGTCGAGGTGATGGATGGACCCGCCGGGGCGACCTGGCGGCTGAAGGAGCAGGTGTGATGCCCATGGCCCCGGCGCCGCAACTGAAGGCCGGACTCTTCGCCCGCAATCCCGCCGCGGCCAAGCCCGCGGACGGCGCCGCGGCCGCGCCCAAGGCCGCCGGCCCGAAGGGCGTCCCCATCGAGCACCGGATAGGCATCCAGGCCTCGGCCGAGACCATCTGGAAGGTGATCTACGACCTCGACCGCTGGCACGAGTGGAATCCGCTCTATCCGCGGGCGGCGGGGACCATCAAGATCGGCGCGGCCCTCGACCTGACCCTGGTCCTGCCCGGCCAGGCGGAGCGGGCGATCCAGCCGGTGATCGTCGACTGGGTCCCCAACGAGCAGCTGCACTGGAAGCTCTCCATGATGAAGGGGCTGGTGAAGACCGTCCGCTACATCGAGATCGAGGTGCTGGCCGAGCAGAGCTGCATCGTCTCCAACGGCGAGATCTTCGGCGGCATGATGGGCCCGACCGTGGCCAAGCAGATGGGCCGCTCGATCCACCGCGGCTTCGCGGGGTTCAGCGAGGCGCTGAAGGCGCGCGCGGAGGCGCTCGAGCGGCGCTAGCCCCGCTTCGGCACGTAGGTCTGGTGGCAGCCGGCGCAGGCGTCGTAGAGGCGTCCGCCGATCTCGAAGGCCTTGGGCGCGTCCTTGGCGCGGGCCGCAGCTTCGCCGGCGGCGCCCATGTCGATCATCAGCTTGGCGTCGGCGTTCCAGCGGCCGGTGCGGGTGTAGGGCGCCGCCATCAGGATGCGGCCCCTGGCCTGCAGCACCTGCGCGCCCTTGAGCGCCGCGGCCCAGCGGAGCCTGGCCTGGGCCGGGGTCTCGTTGTCCGGCGGATCGTTGCCGCCGGCCCAGAAGGCCAGCGCGCCGGGGTTGACGTCGCGGGCCATGACGTCGCGCATGGAGTCGCCGCCGGCCAGGGCCGCGCCCGCGAACGAGACGAACATCAGGGTCAGGGCGAGACGCGCGCGCATGGGATTCTCCGGTTCGGATCAGCTTAGCCGCCAATTCACTCGGGGCTCACGCGCATGTGACTCGGACGGCGGCCCGCCCGGGCGCAACGCTTGGTCGAGCGCGGCTTCCGCGTCGGCCGGCATGGCCGCCGCCAGACCGGATCCCCGCCAGTCCAAGGGGGCTTCTGTAGCCGAAAAGGACGAGGTCATGAGCAATCTAGACGTTACGGCGCCCACTGCGGCGCCGAAGTCCGCCGTGCAACCCCGGACCCCGGGCTCCGGGTACGTCGCCGCCGCCGACGGCGCGCAGATCTTCTACAAGGACTGGGGATCCGGGCAGCCGATCGTGTTCAGCCACGGCTGGCCGCTCACCGCCGACGATTGGGACGCCCAGATGCTGTTCTTCGGCGCCCGGGGCTACCGGGTCATCGCCCACGACCGTCGCGGGCACGGCCGCTCCAGCCAGACCTGGGGCGGCAATGAGATGGACACCTACGCCGACGACCTGTTCGCCCTGGTTGAGACCCTCGACCTGCGCGACGCGGTCCACGTCGGTCACTCCACGGGCGGCGGCGAGGTCGCGCGCTACCTGGGCCGGCACGGCACGTCGCGCGCCGCCAAGGCGGTGCTGATCTCCGCGGTGCCGCCGCTGATGGTGCAGACCGAGGCCAATCCGGAGGGCCTGCCGCTGGCGGTGTTCGACCAGTTCCGCGCCGGCGTCGCCGCCGACCGCGCGCAGTTCTATCGCGACGTGCCGGCCGGGCCGTTCTACGGCTTCAACCGGCCCGGCGCGAAGGTCAGCGAGGGCCTGATCGAGAAGTGGTGGCTGCAGGGGATGATGGGCGGCATCAAGGCCCACTACGACTGCATCAAGGCCTTCTCCGAGACCGACTTCACCGAGGACCTGAGGTCGATCGACATCCCGGTCCTAGTGATGCACGGGGACGACGATCAGGTGGTGCCCTACCGCGACGCCGCCCTGAAGAGCGTGCAGCTGCTCAACAAGGGCGAGCTGAAGATCTATCCTGGCTTCCCGCACGGGATGCCGACGACGCAGGCTGACACCATCAACCGCGACCTGCTGGCCTTCCTCAAGGCCTAGCCGCGGCCCGCATGGGAGACTGAATGGCCGAAATTTCATCGCCGGTCAGAGAGACCCGCCGTCACCAGATGTTCCCGACCCTGACGGCGGCGGAGCTCGCCAGGCTCGGCCGGTTCGGGAGCCGGCAGGCCTATGCGGCCGGCGAGGCGCTGCTGCGGATCGGCGAGTCCGGCCACGGCCTGACCCTGATCCTCTCCGGCCACGTGGCGGTCACCGGCCGGGAGGGCGGCAGCGAGCGCCAGCTGATCGTGCTGCACGGGCCGGGCGGGTTCCTCGGCGAGCTCGCCCAGCTGTCGGGGCGACCGTCGCTGGTGGACGCCGTCGCCGAGGATGCGGTGGAGGCTGTGTCCATCCCGCCCGAGCGCCTGCGGGCCCTGCTGGTGGGCGAGGCCGAGCTCGGGGAGCGGATCATGCGCGCGCTCATCCTGCGCCGCGTGGGCCTGCTGGAGACCGGCGCGGTGGGGCCGATCGTGGTCGGCGCCGACGGCCATCCCGACGTGCGGCGGCTGGAGGGCTTCCTGGGCCGCAACGGCCATCCCTTCCAGCGACTCGATCCGGCGGTGGACGCCGAGGCCGCGACGCTGATCGCGCGGTTCCGCGTCAAGGCCGGCGAGCTGCCCATCGTGCTCTGCCCGAGCGGCGAGCTGCTGCGCAATCCGAGCGAGGGCGAGCTGGCCCGCTGCCTGGGGCTGGTCTCGGCGATCGATCCCGACCGGGTCTATGACGTGGCGGTGGTGGGCGCCGGTCCCGCGGGCTTGGCGACGGCGGTCTACGCGGGGTCGGAGGGCCTGTCGGTGCTGGTGCTGGACTGCCGCGCGTTCGGCGGCCAGGCCGGGGCCTCGTCGCGCATCGAGAACTACCTGGGCTTCCCCACCGGGATCAGCGGCATGGCGCTGATGGCCCGGGCCTACAACCAGGCCCAGAAATTCGGGGTGGAGATGGCGATCCCGGACGAGGCGAGCCGGCTGGCGCGCGATCCGGCCGGCGGCTTCGCGATCACGCTGGCCAACGGCGAGCGGGTGCGGGCGCGGTCCGTGGTGATCGCCAGCGGCGCGCGCTATCGGCGCCTGGGCCTGCCGGCGCTGTCACGCTACGAGGCGGCCTCGGTGCACTACTGGGCCTCGCCGGTGGAGGGGCGGCTCTGCGCAGGCCAGGAGGTGGCGCTGGTGGGTGGCGGCAATTCGGCCGGCCAGGCGGTGGTCTATCTGGCGACCCAGGCGGCCAAGGTCTGGCTGCTGGTGCGCGGGCCGGGGCTGGAAGCCAGCATGTCGCACTACCTGATCGAGCGGATCAGCGGCCTGCGCAACGTCGAGCTGGCGCCGCATACGGAGGTCATCGAGCTGGCCGGCGGCGGCGGGCGGCTGGCGACGATCGCCTGGCGCGACCTCCGCTCCGGCGCCGAGACGCGCCGACCGATCCAGCACCTGTTCCTGTTCATCGGCGCGGATCCGAACACCGATTGGCTGGCGGCCTCGGGTGTGGCGCTGGACGCCAACGGCTTCATCCGCACCGGCGACGACGCCGCGCTCGGCCGCCATGAGCTGGAGACCAGCCTGGAGGGCGTGTTCGCCATCGGCGACGCCCGCGCCGGCTCCACCAAGCGGGTCGCCGCGGCGGTGGGCGAAGGGGCCCAGGTGGTGGCGGCCCTGCATCTGCGGCTGGCCGAGCCGTCGGCCACGGCGACCGATCCGCCCACGGCCGCGCAGCGGCCGGCGCGCGTTTCCTGAATGGAGAACCGGATGGCCGACCAGGTTCGCGTGCTGGGTTTCGCCGGCAGCCTGCGCCAGGCCTCCTACAACCGGGCCCTGCTGCGCGCCGCGCAGGCGGCGGCGCCCGAGGGCATGACGATCGAGGTCTTCGACCTGATCGAGGTGCCGCTCTACAACGCCGACGTGGAGGCCATCGGCGATCCGCCGAGCGTGGCGGCGTTCAAGCAGGCGATCGCCGCGGCCGACGTGGTGCTGATGGTGACGCCCGAGTACAACCACGGCGTCCCGGCGGTGACCAAGAACGCCGTCGACTGGGCCTCGCGCCCGCCCAAGGCCGCGCCGCTGGAGCGCAAGCCCATCGGCATCATCGGCGCCTCGCCGGGCATGACCGGCAGCGCCCGTGGCCAGAGCCAGCTGCGCCAGGCCTTCGAGTTCACGAACTCCTACTGCATGCCGCAACCGGAGCTGCTGGTGTACCGGGCGCACGAGAAGTTCGACGCTGAGGGCCGGCTTACCGACGAAGCGACCCGGAAGTACCTCGGGACCTACCTCGAGGCGCTGAAGGCCTGGACGCTGCGGTTCAAGGCGGGTTGAGCCTCTCCCTTCGACGCTGACGCATGGTGGAGAGCAGCGCGCGGCGGAATTGCCCGGAGGGCGCCCGCGCCCTACATCCAAGTCATGATCGACGACCTCTATTCGGCGAAGGTGCTGGCGCTGGCCGCCAACCTGCCGCGGCTCGGGCGGCTGGCGGAGCCCGATGGCTCGGCCGAGCGGGTCTCGAAGCTGTGCGGCAGCCGGGTGACGGTGGACGTCATGCTCGATGGTGATCGAGTGGCCGATTTCGCCCAGGACGTGAAGGCCTGTGCGCTGGGCCAGGCCTCGGCCTCGGTGCTGGGCAGCCACGTCATCGGGGCCAGCGTTCACGAACTGGAAAGCGCGCGCGATCAGTTTCGTGCTATGTTGAAGCTGGGCGGCTCCCCGCCTGACGGACGATTTTCGGATCTGGCGATGCTTGCCCCCGTGAAGGACTATCCGGCCCGCCACGCCTCGACGCTGCTCGCGTTCGAGGCCGTCTGCGAGGCTGTCCGCCGGGCGATGGCGCGAACTAGTCCCGCCGGCGCGGCTTGATCCTCGTAGGGCCCCGGCGTAAGCGCTGGGGCGTCCTCTCAGAACCGTAGCCGGCATGACTTCCTACGAGACCTGCGTCAGGGGCGCGCTGCGCGCCTACAAGCTGACGCTTTCGCCGCTGATCGGGCGGCAGTGCCGGTTCCTTCCGACCTGCTCGGAATATACGGCCGAGGTCCTGATCAGCCATGGTCCGTGGCGCGGCGCGGTGCTCGCCGGCCGCAGGCTGTGTCGTTGTCATCCCTGGGGCGGATCGGGCTATGACCCCCCGCCGCCCCCGCGCCACAAGGCCCCCAGGCAAAAGAGTGGGACGCCGGCGCGAACGTGGACCTGTGAAACATGATCGACCTGATTTTCCCCGACGGCTCCAAACGCCAGTACGACGATGGCGTCACGGGCAAGGACGTCGCCGCCTCCATCGCGCCGTCGCTGGCCAAGCGGGCGGCGCTGATCAAGCTGGACGGCGAGCTCTATGACGTCGACCGGCCGCTGCCGCATGGCGGCAAGTTCGAGATCCTTTCGCGCGACGCGCGCGAAGTGCTCGACACCATCCGCCACGACGTCAGCCACATCATGGCCGAGGCCGTGCAGGAGCTGTTTCCCGGCACCCAGGTGACCATCGGCCCCTCGATCGAGGACGGCTTCTATTACGACTTCGCCCGCGAGGAGCCGTTCAGCCTCGACGATCTGGCCAAGATCGAGCAGCGGATGAAGGAGATCGTCGACCGCGACGAGCCGATCAAGCGCGAGGTCTGGGACCGCGACGAGGCCATCAAGCACTTCGAAGGGATCGGCGAGACCTACAAGGCCGAGATCATCGCCGGCATCCCGCCCGGCGAGCAGGTCAGCGTCTACCGACAGGGCGACTGGAAGGACCTCTGCCGCGGGCCGCACCTGCCGTCCACCAAGGCGGCCGGCAAGGCGTTCAAGCTGACCAAGCTGGCCGGCGCCTATTGGCGCGGCGATTCCCACAACGCCCAGCTGCAGCGCATCTACGCCACCGCCTGGGCCGCCCAGGAGGACCTGGACGCCTATCTGCTGCGCCTTGAAGAAGCCGAAAAGCGTGACCACCGTCGCCTCGGACGGGCGATGGACCTGTTCCACATGCAGGAAGAGGGGCGGGGCATGGTGTTCTGGCACCC
>JAQGIX010000433.1 GCA_028290925.1 Phenylobacterium sp.
TCCCGGCGCGATCTCCACCGAGGCCCACGGAATCACCGATCGCGGCCGGATCGTGGGCAGCTATTTAGACGGCGCGGGCGAGCACGGCTTCGTCCTCGACAAGGGCGCCTTCACCACCATCAACGTCCCAGGCGCGATCAACACCTACGCGTTTGGCGCAAACAACCGGGGCGACGTAGTTGGCTACTACGTCGCCGGCTCAGGCGCGCACGCCTACCTCGACCACCAAGGCGTCTTCACCACCCTCGATGTGCCGGGCGGCTCCAACACCGAGGCGCTGGCGATCAGCGACCGTGGCCAGATCGTCGGCAGCTTCACGGATACGGCGGGCAGGCTCGAAGGCTTCAGCTACCTAAATGGCGCCTTTCAGACGTTCAGCGCGCCCGGCGCCAGCAATACCGAGCCGGGCGGCGTCAACAACCGGGGCCAGATCGTCGGATTCTTCTTCGACAACACCGGCGAGCACGGCTTCCTCGACAACCACGGCGCCTTCACCACCATCAACTTTCCCGGCGCGATCTCCACCGAGGCCCACGGAGTCAACGATCGCGGCCGGATCGTGGGCAGCTATTTCGACAGCGCGGGCGAGCACGGCTTCGTCCTCGACAAGGGCGCCTTCACCACCATCAACGTCCCAGGCGCCATCGACACCCGGCCCTTCGGCATCGACAATCAGGGCGACGTCGTCGGCTACTACGAGGACGCCAGCCAGCATTTCCACGGCTTCGTCGAAGCCAACGGCGTCTTCACGACCATCGATGGGCCGAACGCCGGCGGCACGAGCGCCAACGACGTCAGGGAGAACGGGCTGATCGCCGGCGACGACGTCGACAGCATCGGCGCGCACAGCTTCATCGCGAGCGCCAACCACGAGTTCCTGTTCAGCTGAAGCGCGGGCGCCGCGTGGCCGCCGTGGGCGCGGTCGGCATCGCCGGGTCCGCCTTCGCCGTCGAGGCCGATCCCAAGGCCCGTATGCCGGGCTTGTCCCGGCCATGACGACCAAAAAATTGATGCAAGAACTTGACTCCTCGCCGCTCTCATGTTCTACTTTTGTTCTAATGTCCGATAGGCAGGAGATCACGGAGCGGCGCGCCCGCATCCTGGCGGAGCTGTCCGAGCTCGGCCTGGCCTCCGCGCGCGACCTGCACCAGCGTCAGCTGGCGGCTGAGACCGCCAAGGACGCGGCCCTGCTGGCCAATTCTCTGCACCGCATCTCCCGCTCGATCCGCCAGACGCTGGCCCTGGAAGCCAAGCTCGACCGCGACGCCCGCAAGGAAACCCGCCGCGAGGCCGAGGCCCGCGTCGCCCAGCGCAAGGCGCAGGTGAAGGCCACCGTAGAACGGCTGATCTGGGACGAAGCCGAAACCCAGGAGCGTGAGGACCACCTCCGCGACGTGCTGACGACCTTCCTCGACGAGGACGACCTCTACGGCCACCTCGCCGAGGGCGACATCGACACCCACATCGCGCGCCTCTGCACGGAGCTTGGAATACCCCCACCCCCCGCCGTCATCCTCCGGTCGGGCGGCACGCCCGATCCGGGGGACCCAAGCGGACTCCCAGAAATTCCCGCTCAGCTTGGGTCCCCCGCATCGCCCTGCGGGCGAGCGGAGGATGACGAGGATGATTATTGGCGTTCCTCCGCCTAGGGCCCAGCGACCCTCGACGCCGAGCCCGCCCGGGCCTAGATGACCGCCATGGCTGGCCAACCCTTCTGGCAACGCAAGTCCCTCGGCGAGATGACCGCCGCCGAGTGGGAGAGCGTGTGCGACGGCTGCGGCCTCTGCTGCCTGGTGCGCTTCGAGGACGAGGACACCGGCGAGATCATCCCCACCCGCGTGCACTGCAAGCTGTTCGATCCGCAGGGCTGCACCTGCACCGACTACGCCAACCGCCAGCGCCACGTGCCCGACTGCATCAAGCTGACGCCCGGCAATATCGAGCAGCTGCAGTGGATGCCGTTGAGCTGCGCCTACCGCCGCCTCCACGAGGGCCGCGGCCTGGCCGACTGGCACCCGCTGGTCTCCGGCGATCCGGAGAGCGTGCACCGGGCCGGGGTCTCGGTGCGCGGCCAGACCATCACCGAGCGCGTGCTGGCCGAGCCGGAAGACGCCCTCGACTTCGCCGCCCAGGACCTCATGGAGGAGCGGGGGCGGGACTAATTTGCCTCCCCTGCGAAGCGGGGGAGGGGGACCATCCGCCGGAGAGCGGATGGTGGAAGGGGCGAGGGTTCTGCAGTGCGCTCGCCGCCCCCTCCGTCACCCGCTCTTCGGCGGGCGACACCTCCCCCGTGAACGGGGGAGGCAATGTGACAAATCTGCCACATACGCTCTTGCGTGCATGGGCGGCCGGACCAATCTAAAAGGCCAAGTTCTTCTAGCCTTATCGACGAGGATCACCGCTTGGCGCGCGACCCCTATCAGGAGCTGGGCGTCTCCCGCACTGCGAGCGCGGACGAGATCCGCAAGGCCTTCCGCAAGCTGGCCAAGGCCAACCACCCCGACACCAATCCCGGCGACAACCCCGCCGAGGAGCGTTTCAAGCGGGTCAGCGCCGCCTTCGACATCGTCGGCGACCCCGAGAAGCGCAAGAAGTTCGACGCCGGCGAGATCGACGGCGACGGCCGCCCGGCCTATGGCGGCTTCAGCGGCGGCCAGGGCCCCTGGGGCACGCGTCCCGGCGGGCCGGGCCCCGCGGGGGCCGGCTTCGGTCGCGGCGGCGGGCCGTCCCGCGCCGAGAGCTTCGAG
>JAQGIX010000069.1 GCA_028290925.1 Phenylobacterium sp.
TCGCGCCGCGCGGGCGGCGGCGCGCTCGAGAGGCGGGCCGCGGGCCGCGCGGGCGGAAGGGGCCGGTCGGTGGCGCCGTTCAGGAACAGGTCCATCTCGCTCGGGCCTTCGCGCACGTCGGTGGGCGCCAGGAGATTCTGCCGGTCAGTGGGCTTGGCCAGATGGACCGTGACGATGATGACCACCTCGGTCTCGCTGTTCTGGTAGCCCGTCGAACGGAAGAGCGCGCCGAACACCGGCAGGCGCGCGGAACCGGGGACGCCGCGCAGGCTGTCGCTGAATTCGCGGCGGATCAGGCCGGCGATAGCGAAGCTCTGCCCGTTGCGCAGCTCGACGGTCGTCTTGGCGCGGCGGGTGGTTAGGCCCGGGATGCGGAAGCCCTGCAGCACGACACTGTTGGCGGGGTCGAGCGCGCTGACTTCGGGAGCGACCGCCAGGTTTATAGTGTCGCCGAAGACGGTCGGCGTGAACCCGATGCTGACCCCATACTGCTTGTATTCGATGGTGATGGTGTTGCTGTTGAGGCCTGTCTGGGGCACCGGCACCGGGAACTCGCCGCCCGCGAAGAACACGGCGGTTTCACCCGACAGGGCCACCAGATTGGGTTCGGCCAAGGTGGAGGCGAAGCCTCTCTTTTCCAGGGCGTCGAACAGCCCCGTGAGGGTCCAGTCGCCGTTACGATCGTGGCCAAGAAGATTGGCCACGGCGTCGGGATTCACGAGGGGCGGAGGGAGCAGGAACATTTCCGGCTGCCCGCTCGCGGGCGCCAGGCGCGTCGTGTCCCAAAGGGCGCTGAAGTTGTTGAGGCCGAGCTGCTGAAGCGCGGTGCGTTGCACCTCGGCGACGCGCACCGAGAGCATGACCTGTTCGGCGCTGCGGATGCTGGTGAGGTTCACCACGTGGCCCGCCGCATATTGCTCGGCGAGCGAAGCCGCCCGGGCGGCGGCGGCCGAGGAGGAGAGCACCCCCGTCAGCACCACGCCCTCGCCGCGGAGGCTCACGTCCACCTGCTCGCCCGGGAGCACCTCGCGCATCGCGCGCCGGACACTGTCCACGTCGTAGCCCACGCGAACGTCGAGCGTCGCGAGCGGCTCCCCGCCCCCGCGCGGTATGACGGTGAGGTTGGTGGCCCCGGCCGCCTTACCGAGCACATAGAGGGTCCGGTCGCCCAGGGGGATCACGTCGCCCACCTTCGGATTTCCGACCAACACCTGACCGATCGGCCGAGTGAAGCGCAGGATCCGGGAACCACCCATCGGCAGGGCCAGCTGGCCGCCGTAGCCCGAGGGGTCCGCCACCACGTCGCGCACCGCGCTGTCGGGGACATAGGGGCGGGCCTGGGCGCTGATGTTCGTGGGGGAGAGCATGGCGGTGGTGGCGAGCAAGGCGCTCAGCAGCTTGCAGAGGCCGGAGCGATTGGAACGACGGTTGGTTGTCATCGACGTTTCAGGCGCTTTGGCCCGTCCCTGTTGAGAGGTTAACCAGGCTCACCCGACACCCGCAGACGGAAGGTGCTGGCTTCGGCTCCGCGGATAATTTCGATGGTGGCGCCCGGCGCGCGCCGGACAGAACGAGCGGCCACGCGCACCACTTTCCGCGCAACCATGGGCGCCGGCGGCTTGACGCCGTCGAGGCGCAGGTCGGAGGTCCTGACCGTCGGCGGAGCGCCTTCATCGTCGCGGACGAGCGGATCGATAGTGCCGCGGAGCGCGAGCGACAAGGTGCCGACCTCAGCCGCAAGCGCCAGCTTCTGGGCTTGCTCGGGGGTCACTTCGATGGTCGCGGCCTTGGCCACGACCGGGCTGTTCTTGCTCTCGTTGGCCAGCTGGTCGACGGCCAGCACGCGCACGCTGCGCAGCAGGACGTCTGTGCGCTTGGTCTCCGAGCCGTTCATGCGCTGGCCCTCATCGCGCGTGACCAGGATATCGACGAAGTCGCCCGGCAGCACGAAGCCCGCCACGCCGAAGACGTCGTTCACGCGGATAGTGCTGGCCCGCATCCCGGCGCGGATCACGCCCGAGAGGGTGGCTCGTCCGCCAGGTCCGGAAATGCGGGTCGTCAGCACCGGCTCGTTGATCGCGATCGGACCGAGCGCCACGCGACGCTGCGCGGTCAGCTGGGCGACAGTCTGGAATGCGCCTTGCGGCTGGGCGCCGCTGGGCCACGCCTGTACGCGCAACAGGTCGGGCGTAAGCACCTCGCCGAAGCCGATGGTCCGGCCGGCGACCACAACGGTGGTTTGATGCAGCTGGGGCTCCGCCGCGGCGCGCGCGGCGCTCATCTGGCGCAGCCCCCAGATGGTGAGACCGCCGAGCAGGACGGATACGGCCAAAAGGATGAAACCGATGTTGCGCATCTCACGCACTCCACGTCTCAGGAAGAATGGGAGGCGGGCCTAGACCCGCCTCCGTAGGTCGCCGATCACGTGGGATTAGCGCCGAGATGGGTATGCAGCGCGGTCCATGCGGCGCTCACCCAGCCACCGACCAGGAGGATCATGGCGATGGCCGCCACCGTGATCAGGCCGACCAGGACCGAGTATTCGACGAGGGCCGCGCCCTCTTCGTCCCGCCCAATGCGGTTCTTCAGGTTTTCGAGCTGCGTGGTCGCAGCGATGTAGGTCTTGAGCACGGTTGCAACTCCTCCGAGTAGATCGAAAAAAAACACGTCGCGTGACGACTTGATCGATCAGCTGACGATCGATGGAGGACCCTACCTTTGAGTCTTACTGGTCGGCCGCGCAGCGAGCGGGCCTCGGAGGCGAAGATGATTTTGTAAGCGTTTGAATAATTGTTGGAATGTTGGGTCGGGCGGTCGGGCCGGCGAGTATTTTGCGTCCGCGTTGCGGAGTGCGGGACATCATTTGCGAGATCGACGCGCAGACAGATCGACTAAACCCCCAGGGCTGGGGACCACGAGCCATGATACATATCGATCCGACATCGGTGCACACGCACCTCCGCCCCCCGAATAGCGGGCCGGCAGCGCCTGGACCCCTCGCCCACGTCGTGGACGATGCGCCGTTCGGCGCCGTGGCCCCCGATCACCCCTCCCTGCGCGCCATCGTGGGCGCTCTGATGTGCGCTGGCGGCGGGGCGGAAGCCGCAGGGTGGGCCCTGCGAGGGGACGACGCGGAGACCATTCAGCGCGTCGGCCTCGAGGCGGTTCGCGTGCGGCTGCACGCCGACGACGCCCAGGCGGCGTGGCGTGACGCCTGTGCGATCTCCCCCCTCGCCCTCGATGTGCTGACCGTGGTGGTCGACGAGCTCCAGACTGCCGATGCGGGGATCGTCCTGGTGCGCTCCTCAGACATTCTCGATGCGAAAGGTTGCCGCCGCTGCGGGGCGGAGCTTCAGGCGCTCCAGCAGCAGATCGGCAAGGAGTTGATGCGCCTCGGTCGCATCCAGCTCGGCACGGCCGATCGGCCGGCCTTCCTCGTGACGCCCATCGACGACGCGGGCGATTGCTTCGTCATCACGCTTGATCCCGAACTGAAGGCGCGCTGGCGGGACGCACGGGTCTGCCGTTTGAGCTGGCGCCTCCTCGAATTCGACCACCGAACCAACCGGGGCGCCGACGTGCTGGCCAAGAAGACGGGCCTCTATTTCGGCCTCGCCGGCGCGGGATCGAAGCCGGTTGTGCGCAGCATTCGTTCGGTCCTGATGGCGGTGGGCGCGTTACACGAGCTGTCGGCCGGCCACCGAGGCGGCCGCATCGCCGACCGCTTCGAGGAGGCGGTGCTCCGCCTTGAGGAGCGAAAGCTGTTCACCATCGCTCAGCGTCGGCGTGAAGGCTCCATCATCGATTCGCGTATCAAGGGCTGGATCAGCGCCTGGCTGGAAACCCAGCTGGTCGTGCGCCCCCCCGTGTGAGCCGGGCGATCGGCGAGCGCCGCCCTGGTTTTGCGTGGCGGCGGCGCACCAGTCCGCGTCCGGATCGCCGACGGAGGCGCTGGAGGCTCTCGAACGCCGTCAGGCCATGTGGAATCTCAGTTCCACGTACCGGATGGCGCGAAGCTGCGGGTAGGTATGCTCGAAGTGCTTTCGGGAAGGAAGTTGGAGTCGGTTCCCGACGCAATGCCGAAGCAGAGGATGTATGGGAAGCCCTAACCGCCGTTAGTCCCACTACCCCATGTTTATCCTAGCAAGAGTCAAAGGCATGTGCTGATTTCGCTCCGCCGTCGGGACGCGTTGAAGCGGCGTGGGTGGTCTTGAAAACTGTGAGCCGCTCACGCCGCGGTGGGACCTATCTGTGACCTGACTACCAAATCACCGATTTCGCGGTGGAGAAATGAACGATATTACAACAACTTACGCAATGAGCACGCCCCAGCGCAACGTCATCGCCAAGCTGGTGCAGGGGCTTTGAGACGAACCGGGGGACTGGCGCTCGCCGCCGGCCTCGCCTGGGCCTGCGCGGCGTTCGCGCAGGACGCGCCGAAGGTGGTCTCGACCTTCCCGCCCACCGACGCCGTGGTGCCCGCCGGGATCCAGCAGATCTCGATCACCTACGACCGGCCGATGGCGCAGACCTGGTCGTTCGCCACCGGCGGCGAGCGGGCCTTCCCGGAGATCGGCGGGGGTCCTACGATCTCCGACGACCACCGGACCATCAGCCTGCCGGTTCGGCTGCGGCCCAACACCGCCTATGTGGTCTGGCTGAACACCGAGCACGCCAAGAACTTCAAGGACGAGCAGGGCCACGCCGCGACGCCCTATCGCCTGGCCTTCACCACCTCAGAATAATCAACCGCCAACGTAGACGGAGCCTTTCGGGCGATGGATTTCAGCTTCACCGACGAACAGTCCATGCTGCGCGACACCATCGCCAGCTACCTCTCGGACAACTACACCTTCGATCAGCGCCGGGCGGTGGTGACCAAGGAGCCGGGCTGGAACCCGGCCGTATGGAAGGCCTTCGCCGAGGAGCTCGGCATCCTGGGCGCCCCGTTCTCGGAAGACCTGGGCGGCCTGGGCGGCGGCCCGGTGGACAACATGATCGTCATGGAGGAGTTCGGCAAAGCCCTGGTGGTCGAGCCCTACCTCGGCACGGTGGTGATCGGCGGCGGATTCCTGAAGCACTCCGGCCACCCGCAGGCCGCCGAGCTGATCGGCAAGATCGTGGCCGGCGAGGCGATCTTCGCCTTCGCCTACGCGGAGCCGCAGGGCCGCTACAACCTCGCCGACCTGACCACCACGGCCAAGAAGGACGGCGCCGGTTATGTGCTGAACGGCCACAAGGCCGTGGTGGTCGGCGCGCCCTTCGCCACCCACCTGATCGTCACCGCCCGCACCGGCGGCGGCCAGCGCGACGCGCAAGGGATCTCGGCCTTCATTGTCGAGAAGTCGGCGCCCGGCGTCACCACCCGCGACTATCCGACCGTCGACGGCAACCGCGCCTCCGACGTCACCCTGGAGAACGTCAAGGTCGGGCCCGAGGCCCTGATCGGGCCGGAAGGCCACGGCTTGCCGCTGATCGAGAAGGTGGTGGACGAGGCCATCGCCGCGACCTGCGCCGAGGCCTGCGGCGTGCTGCGCAAGCTGCACGAGGGCACGCTGGAGTACACCCGGCAGCGCAAGCAGTTCGGGGCGCCGATCTCCTCCTTCCAGGTGCTGCAGCACCGGATGGTCGACATGTTCATCGGGCTCGAGCAGTCGATCTCCATGACCTACATGGCCACCATCAAGCTGGCCGACGACGCCCAGCGGACCAAGGCGGCCTCGGCCGCCAAGGTGCAGATCGGCAAGGCCTGCAAGTTCGTCGGCCAGAGCGCCATCCAGCTGCACGGCGGCATGGGCATGACCGACGAGATGGCCATCGGTCACTACTTCAAGCGCGCCACCCTGATCGAGAGCGCGTTCGGCGGCATCGACCACCATCTGGCCCGCTACGAGTTCCTGAGCCTGGGCCAGGCCGCCTGAGCCGCCGGCGGGTTGCCGCCCTGGGCGAGGCGCCATAAGCCCCGGATCATGTCCCTCCGCGACTTCGGGCTCCTGGTGCTGGTCTGCCTGGTGTGGGCGTCCAACAACATCGTCTCGAAGTATGTGGTGAGCCACCTTGGATCGCCGCCGCTGTTCTATGCCGCGGTGCGCTTCGGCGTCGTGGCCCTGGCGACCTTCCCGTGGCTGTTCCCGGCCCCGCGGCCGCGGTGGCGGCTGATCCTCGTGGCCCTGCTGATGGGCGGCGGCAATTTCGCCTTGCTGTTCATCGGCCTGAAGACCGCGACGCCGTCGGCCGCCGCCGTGGTGGGACAGCTCGGCGTGCCGATCACCACCCTGCTGTCTATCCTCATGCTTGGCGAGCGCATCCGCTGGCGACGGGCGTTGGGGATCGCGCTGACCCTGGCCGGCGCGCTGACCGTCATGTGGAGCCCCCGCGGCGTCGCCCTCTCGCCGGGCCTGCTGTTCGTGGTGGGCTCGGCGTTCACCGGCTCGCTGGGCGCGGTGATGATGAAGCAGATGGACGGCGTGAAGCCGCTGCAGTTCCAGGCCTGGGTGGGCCTGGCCTCGTTCCTGCCCCTGGCGGCGCTCTCGGCCTGGCTGGAGCCCGGCCAGGTGCAGGCCGGGATCTCGGCCGGCTGGCCGTTCCTGGCGGCGGTGCTCTATTCCGGCCTGGTCGTGTCGGTGGGCGCGCACACGGCCTACTACCTGCTGATCCAGCGCTATGAGGCGAACCTAATCTCGCCGATGACCCTGATGACGCCGCTCGCCACCATCGGACTGGGCGTGGCGCTGCTGCACGACCCGTTCGGACCGCGCATGGCGATCGGCACGACCGTGGCGCTGGCCGGCGTGCTGATCATCGCCCTGCGGCGCAATCAGGTGGCGCCCCTGCTGCTCGCCATCCGCAACCGCGCCCAGTAAAGCTGCGGCCATGGCGTTCATCGAAGCCCCATCCCCCAACTTCGGCCCGCGCACGGCCCCGCCGTTCATGATCGTGCTGCACTACACCGGCATGCAGGGCGGCGAGGCGGCGCTGGCGCGCCTGCGCGATCCGGCCTCAGGGGTCTCGGCCCACTATCTGGTCGAAGAGGACGGCCGCGTCTTCCGGCTGGTGGCCGAGGAGCGGCGGGCCTGGCACGCGGGCAAGTCGTCCTGGCGCGGCGTCACCGACGTGAACACCGCCTCGATCGGCATCGAGATCGTCAATCCCGGCCACGAGTTCGGCTACCGCGACTTCACCGAGGCCCAGGTCGCCGCGGTGATCGCCCTGGTGGCGGACATCCGCACCCGTTGGCAGGTGGAGGACGTGAACATCGTCGGCCATGCCGACGTGGCCCCGGACCGCAAGGAGGACCCCGGCGAGCGGTTCCCCTGGAAGCGGCTGGCGGAGGCCGGCCACGGCCTGTGGGTCGACGCCGCCGCCGCGCCCGGCGCGCCACTGGCCGAGGGGGAGGAGAACACGGCGGTCTTCGCCCTGCAGGCGGGCTTCACGCGGCTGGGCTACGACAGCGCCCCCACCGGCAAGTTCGACGGGCACACCGCCGCGGTGGTCCGCGCCTTCCAGCGGCACTGGCGGCCGGAGCGGGTGGACGGGGTCGCCGACGGCGCGACCCGCGCGCGGCTGATCGCATTGCTGCGGGTGATCAGCTGATGCACCCGGCCGCTTCCTTCCGCGAGACCGACGCGGCGCGGCTGCTGGCGCACCTGGCGGCCCATCCGTTCGCGGCGATCGCCGCCGCGCCGGACGGGCGGCCACGCGCCGCCCACGCCCCGGTGATCGCCCGCCGGACGCCAGCTGGCCTGGTGCTCGACTTCCACCTGTCGCGGAGCAATGCGCTGACGCCGTTCATCGCCGGCGGCTTCCGCGCCGTGGCGGTGAGCCTGGCGGCGGAGGCCTATATCAGCCCCGACTGGTACCAGGGCGTCGACCAGGTCCCCGCCTGGAACTATGTCTCCGTCGAGGCCGAGGGGCCGGTCGCGGCGATGGATGAGGCGGGGCTGATCGCCCTGCTGGACGATCTCGCGGCCCAGGAGGAGGCGCGGCTCGCGCCCAAGCCTCCCTGGACCCGCGGCAAGATGGGCCCCGGCCGCTTCGAGGCCATGCTGAGCGGCATCCTCGGCGCCCGGATGACCGTCGAGCGGCTGGAGGGGACCACCAAGCTCTCGCAGAACAAGGATGAGACGGACCGGGCCGGCGTGATCGCTGCGCTCGGCGAGCATCCGATCGCGGTCCGGATGCGGGACCTGAAGCCGTGACCGTCGAGATCCGCGGGCTGGGTCCGGACGACGCCGAACCGGTGCTGGCCCTGCACCGCGCCGCCGCGTCCGGCGTCAGCGGCCTGGCCCGCGAGGCCGATGAGATCGGCCCGGACTACATCGCCCACTTCCTGGCCCACGCCACGATCCGGCTGGGGGCCTTCATCGACGGCGCGCTGGCCGGCGAGATCCACGCCACCCGCATGGCGCCCCGACAATTCCACCACGTGGTCACCGACCTCACCATCGCCGTCAGCCCGGACGTCCAGGGCCGCGGCGTCGGCGCCGCCCTGTTCGAGGCGCTGTTCGCCGAGGCCCGGGCGCTGAGGCCGGGCATCGAGCGGGTCGAACTCATGGTCCGCGAAGGCCATACCGGGGCGCTCCGCCTCTATGAGCGGCTGGGCTTCCGGATCGAGGGGCGATTCCCGCGGCGGGTGCGGCTGCGCGACGGAACGATCGAGACCGACCTCGCCATGGCCAAGTTCCTGGATTGACCTTTCCGCGCCGGGTCCCCACTTTCCGCGCGGACCAGACGGCCGGGCGATCGCGGGCGCAAGCTCGAGGAAAGTCCGGGCTCCACGACGACATGGCGGCGGGTAACGCCCGCCGGGGGCGACCCCAGGGATAGCGCCACAGAAAGGAAACCGCCCTGCGAAGCGTCGCAAGACGCGGAGCAGGGTAAGGGTGAAAGGGTGCGGTAAGAGCGCACCGCGTGCCTGGTGACAGGGACGGCATGGCAAGCCCCGCCAGGAGCAAGACCGAATAGGGATCCTGCGCCCCCAGCAATGGGGGTAGGGCTGTCGTAGGCCCGAGGGATCCGGGTAGGTCGCGAGAACCGGCCCGCGAGGGTCGGTCCAGAGGAATGATCGCCGCGTCGAGGCAACTCGGCGGCACAGAACCCGGCTTACAGGCCGTCTGGTCCATTTCCTTCGCTAGCGGAAGCTCATGTGGAGCTTGAGGCCCAGGAACCGGCCGTGCGGATCGACGCCGTAGGCGGCTGCGGCCCCGTCGGTCACCGGATTGGGCTGCAGCCCGCAGAGGAAGCCCAGCGAGCCGTCCAGCCTGGTGGCGAACCGCCCCTCGATCGCGGTCTTCGGCATGCCGAAGTCGCGCGGAGGCTCAGAGCGTGGCGGCGCGGCGACCGTGGGCCCGGCGCCATGGACGGCGTTGCGCAACTGGGCCGCCGTCTGGGTCGCGACCTGGGCGTGCGCCGCACCCGCGGCCAGGGTGACGGCGGCGATCAGCAGCACGGCCTTCATGCGATCGCCTCCTGGGCGCTTAAGCCGCCGCCAGCATGACGGGCCGGGCCTGGCGCTCCTCGCGGAACGAGACCAGCCGGCCGGCCGCCTCGTCCCACAGGGCCAGCCGCACGGCCTTGAACGCCTGCCAAAGGGTGACCCGGCTCACCGCCTTCAGCTCCGGATGGTCATTCAGCACCTGCGGCAGCCGGTAGAAGGGGATCTTGCTGACCACGTGGTGGACGTGGTGGACGCCGATGTTGGCGGTGAACCAGCGGAGCACCGGCGGCAGGTCCAGGTGCGAGGAACCCAGCAAGGCCGCATCCTGCGCCTTCCAGGTCTCGTTGCGCGCCCAGTACGCGCCCTCGAACTGATGCTGGACGTAGAACAGCCAGACGCCGATGGAGGCCGCCCCCAGCACGATCGGCAGGTGCACCAGCAGCACGCCCTTGACCCCGCCCAGCAGCAGCTGCGGCAGGATGATCAGGGCCAGGCCGAGGGAGTTGGCGATGACGCTGCGCCAGGCCGGCGCCTCGCGCATCAGGCCGATCGGCAGACGGTGCTGCAGGACGAACATATAGCCGGGGCCGAGGCCGAACATGACCAGCGGGTTGCGGTAGAGCCGGTAGCCCAGCCGGCCGAGCCAGCCCTTGGCCCGATATTCCTCCACTGTCAGGGTCTCGACGGCGCCGAGCTCGCGGCGGTCGAGGTTGCCGGAGGTGGCGTGGTGGATGGCGTGCGTCCGCCGCCAGTAGCCGTAAGGGGTCATGGTCAGCACGCCGATCAGCCGCCCGGTCCAGGCGTTGGCGGTGGGCGAGCGGAAGAAGGCGGCGTGGCCGCAGTCGTGCTGGATCATGAACAGCCGCACAAGGAAGGCGGCGGCCGGCAGGGTGAGCACCACGCCCCACCACCAGCCTTCGCGCACCATCCACAGCGCCGCCGCCCAGAGCGCGAACAGCGGCAGGGCGGTGATGACGATCTCCAGGATGCTGCGCCGATGGCTCGGGCGTTGATAGGCCGTCAGCCGTTCACGCAAGCCGCGCAGCTCGTCGGAGAGGATCATCGCAGAGGGGCCTTAAGGAGGGGGAACACCGCGCGATCTCTACGCGCCGTTTGTGACTTATCTTGGAACGTGGCCGGACGCTTCATCTGATCGGAAATCGGGGCCCGGTGCGTCCGTAAGCCGCCCGGCCGGGAAGGGTTCCTGCACAGAGTTCGATGTATGTTCTGTGGATAACTAGTTGGCGTTAACCATACTTGGCCATCAACGTCTCGTTGGCCCTTGTTTTCATGCGCAATAGTCATCCGGAGTCATTGTATCCCAATTAATCCCATGATACCCCAGTCACCATTCGCTAACCAAACCGGCCCGCGTTGGGGCGCCGTCCGGTTCTAAGGCGGCGGGGCGGCCGGATATCCCGGTCGGTGGGCAGGGGCTGGGCGAGATGTTCCTCTCGACCTTTGAAAAGCAGTTGGACGCCAAGCGGCGCATCGTCGTGCCGCAGGAGTTCCGCGCCCTGGCTGCGGGCCCGTTCGAGGGCGTGTTCTGCTTCCCCTCCATCGAGGCCGACTGCATTGAGGGCGGCGGCAAGCCGCTGTTCGACCGCTACCTCGGCGTGATGGAGGAGCTGGAGTTCGGTGATCCCCTGCGCAGCGCGCTCGAGACCTCGGTGCTCGGCGGCATGGCCAAGCTCTCCTTCGACACGGCCGGCCGGATCACCCTGCCGGAAACCCTTTGCGACATGTTCGGCCTGACGGATTGGGTCACCATCGTGGGGCTGGGAGACCGCTTCCAGATCTGGTCCAGGGAAGCCTTCCAGGCGCATCGCGCCGCGCAACGCGAAGCCGCTCGCGACGGTCTCGCCAGCCTGCGCGCCCAGCAGCGCGCCGCCCGGCTCGGAGCCGCCCCGTGACGAGCATGCCGCACACTCCCGTGCTGCTCTCCGAAGTCCTCGACGCGCTTTCGCCTGCTCCCGACAAGACGATCGTCGACGGCACCTTCGGGGCCGGCGGCTACGCGCGCGGCATTCTGGCGACCGGCGCCAAGGTCATCGCCTTCGATCGCGACCCCTCCGCCCGGCGCTTCGCCGAGGGGCTCGATCCCGACCGCTTCCGCTTCGAGGGTGCGCGGTTCTCGGAGATGGCCGACCTGGTGGGCGCGGCCGCCGTGGACGGCGTGGCGCTCGACCTCGGGGTCTCCTCCATGCAGCTCGACCAGGCCGAGCGCGGCTTCTCCTTCATGCGCGACGGCCCGCTGGACATGCGCATGGGCGACGAGGGCCAGACCGCCGCCGACCTGGTCAACATGGCCGATCCCAAGGAGCTGGCGCGGATCTTCTTCGTCTATGGCGAGGAGCGGCAGAGCCGCCGCATCGCAGCCGCCATCGCGCGCCGCCGGATCGAGCAGCCCTTCAGCCGCACCCTCGAGCTCGCCGAGTTCATCGAGAAGGCGCTGGGCGGGCGCCGGGGCGCCAAGACCCATCCCGCCACCCGCGCCTTCCAGGGCCTGCGCATCGCCGTCAACGAGGAGCTGTCGGAGCTGGAGGCAGGGCTCGCCGCCGCCGAGCAGGCTCTGAAGACCGACGGGCGGCTCGCCGTCGTGACCTTCCACTCGCTGGAAGACCGCATCGTGAAGACCTTCCTGGCCGCGCGGGCTGGGCGGACCCCGGCCGGCTCGCGGCACGCGCCGCCGAGGCACGCCGGCGCGCCGCCGAGCTTCGAGCTGCTGTTCAACGGCCCGCGGACCGCCTCGGACGCCGAGGTGGCCGCCAATCCTCGGGCCCGCTCCGCCAAGCTCCGGGCCGCGGTCCGGACCGACGCCCCGGTGTGGAGGGACGCGGCATGAGCCTTATCGGCCGCAGGATCCGGGGGTTCCGGCTGGTGGACCTGGTGGCGCTCGGCGTGCTGATGCTGCTGATCCTGGGCGTCTACCTGGCCAAGACCATCGCCGGGCGCGAGCGCGCCGAGATCGCCTCGGCCGAGCGCCAGATCGGAGCCGAGAAGGCGCGCATCCGCCTGCTCCAGGCGGAGGTGACCCACCTCGAGCAACCCGCCCGCATCGAGCACCTCTCCGAGACCTACCTCGGCCTGGGTCCCGTCTCCATCAAGCACGAGGCCAGCCCCGACGTGCTGGGCGACATCGCCCTGCATCCGGCCGCCCCGAGCCCGAAGGTCGAGCCCGCCGCGACCCCCGCCGCGCCCGCGCCCCAGCTGATGGCGGCCGCGCGATGAGCGTGGGACAGCAGACCTTCAGCGGCATGCCCTTCTACCGCTGGCTGCTGCGCAGCATGTGGGGCCTGGAGCACGCCTTCGAGCGCACCCGCGCCTCCGGCCGGGCCGAGGACGACACGCGCATCCGCATCTTCGTGGTGCTGGCCCTCTTCTGCGTGGGCTTCGTGGCCCTGGCCGTGGGCGCCACCCACGCGGCGCTGTTCTCCGAGGCCGGCAAGGGCGATCCGGCCGCGGCGGTGGGCGGGGCGGCGCGCGCCGACCTGGTGGACCGCAACGGCCAGCTGCTGGCGGTCGACCTGCTGCACTACGGCCTCTATGTCGACCCTCGTGAGATCTGGGACCTTTCCGA
>JAQGIX010000107.1 GCA_028290925.1 Phenylobacterium sp.
GGGCCTATCGTCTCTGGGCCGGTCGTCACGGGATCTGTCGTCCCGGGGCCGATCGTCACGAGGCCTGTCTTCCCGGGGGCGGTCGTCGCGCGGACGTTCGTCACGGGGCCGATCATCTCTGGGTCGGTCGTCTCTGGGTCGGTCGTCTCTGGGCCGGTCGTCTCTCGGGCGATCGTCTCTGGCGCGGTCGTCGCGGGGACGCTCCTGCCAGCGGTCCCGGCCGCGGTCGCCGCGAGGTCTATCGTCCCTGGGCCGGTCGTCTCGCGGCCTGTCGTCGCGGGGTCGATCGTCCCGGGGACGGTCATCGCGGGGACGCTCATCTCTGGGACGATCATCTCTGGGGCGGTCGTCTCTGGCGCGGTCGTCGCGGGGACGCTCCTGCCAGCCGCCGCCGCTGCGGGCCTCTGCGCCGTCTTCCGTGGTCTCGCCCTCTTCAGGGCCGTCGGCCTGCGCCTGGGCGCCGCTCTCGTCCTCGAAATCGATGTCGAAGCCCGAGGAGAACTGGTCGCGGCCGAGGATCTCGCTGGGCGGACGCTGCGGCTGGATGGCGCGCAGCAGGCGGAAATAGTGTTCGGCGTGCTGCAGGTAGTTCTCGCCGAGCACCCGGTCGCCGGCGGCGTTCGCGTCGCGGGCCAGCTGCTGGTATTTCTCGAAGACGTGCTGGGCGTTGCCCCGCACCTTGATGCCCTCGGGCCCGTTGCTATCGAAGGCGCGATTGGCGTTCTGTTGCTGCGGCTTGCCACCGCCGCCGCCGCCGCTGCTGCCGCCGCCCCGATTGCGCCCGCGCTGGCGCTTCATACCCTTGAAATCTCTCATAATCGTACCGTTTTATGGCTCTTCTTCCCCGAGCGGACCGAAAGGTCGCCTGGCCTTCAGCGGGGTCGGGCGTCGGCCCGATGGAATGTCGAAGACGCTAAGTGTTCCCCGTCTTCCGCCCGCAAGCTCTACAGCGAGAGACCCTTGTCAGAAGGCTCACGCCTGCCGGGGCGGTCTGTCGTCCGGGGCGGACGCGTCAACCTGAAGCCGGCGATTGGGTGGAGACACGACCTAAGTAGCGGCTCAGGCCTTCGTTTCCAAGGGGTTTTTCGATCCCGCGACAACGCGGTCCCGATCGCCCAGATCGCGGGTCGTGCGGACGTCCGCCGCCCCGGCCGCGCGGAACAGGGCCTCGACCGCGTCCTTCTGGTCGTAGCCGATCTCGACGGCGAAGCGGCCGCCGGGCTTCAGGACCCGCAGGATCTCCGGGGCGAGGATGCGATAGGCGTCGAGCCCGTCCGGCCCGCCGTCGAGGGCGATGCGCGGCTCGTACTGCCGCACCTCGGGCTCCAGGGTCTCGATGACCTCGGTGGCGATATAGGGCGGGTTGGAGACCACGAGGTCGAAATTCCCATCGGCCAGTCCCGCCGTCCAGTCGCCGCGCAGCAGGGCCGTGCGCCCGGCGAGGCCGAGGGCCGCGGCGTTGTCACGGGCCACGGCGATGGCCTCTTCGGAGACGTCCACGCCCAGGCCGGTGGCGGCCGGCCGTTCGGCGAGGATGGCCAGCAGGATCGCGCCCGAGCCGACGCCCAGGTCGAGGACGTTCCAGGGCGCCTGTTCGGGGAAGTCCTTCAGCACCACGTCCAGCACGGTCTCGGTGTCGGGCCGCGGCGTCAGCACGTTGGCGTTCACCTGCAGCAGGATCTTCCAGAAGCCCTTGCGGCCGAGGATGTGGCTGACCGGCTCGCGGTGCTCGCGGCGCGACAGGTAGTCGGCGAGCGTCGCCTCCTGCTCGGCGGTGAGCGGCCGGTAGGGATCGGTGACGATCTCGGCGCGGGTGGCATCGGCGGCGGCCTCGACCAGCAGGCGGGCGTCGATCACCGGGCCGGCCAGACCGGCATGCTCCAGCCGCTGCTTCGCGGTCTGCCAGGCCTGCAGCAGGGTGAGGGTCATGGCGCGGCCGCCGTCTCGGCCTGGGGCACGGTGCAGGCGTCGCCGAGGCTGATCCGACCAGTCTGGGTCATCCGCACATAGATGCCGCAGTTCATGTGGCCGAAGGCGTCAAACAGCGCCTTGGGAATGTCGGCGTCGCGCTCGGCCGTCGCCGGGTTCACCTCGGTTGCGGCGCAGCGGACGATGGGCTTGAAGACCTCGGCCTCGGCCCAGCCGAGCATCAGCCGGCGGCCGGTCCAGTCGTGCTCCGCCCAGGCCGGCCAGCCCTCCACATAGAGGTTGCCGCGGAAGCGCAGGGGATCGAGTTCGACGCCCATGCGAACGGAAAGGTCGGCGACGCTGGCCAGGTTGATGATCGAGACCTGGCCCAGCGGGTGGTCGGTGAACCGCCAGCGCTCGGTCGAGGCCACGACCTTGAGCGGACCCGTGGCTTCCTCGCCCAGGATGTCCGCCAGCCAGGCGGCGAAGGCCGCGCGGCCGGCCTCGTCGGTGAGCTTGCCGAAGAAGTTCCGCGTGCCGGGCGCGGAGGCCTCCAGGTCACCGGAGGCGTCGTGGTAGCGGGTCTTCACGGCGGCCACCTTCGGCAGGGCGGCGAGCACGGTGAACTTCTGCTTGGCGACGAAGGCCGGGGCGGCGGGATCGAAGCCCGAGGGGCCGTTCTCCACCGCGTAGATGCGGTCGGCCGGGAAGCCGCGGCCGGGCGCCAGCTCGACGGCCGTCAGCGGTTCGGGCGTGAAGCCCTTCACGGGATGGCGGAAGATGCCCGCGACGAGGCCGGTCATGGGAGAGGCCTAGCCGGAGCGGCCTGCAGGGGCAAGCGGACGACAATTCGGCTCGCCATGCCGGCTTGCCGCGGATAAGAACATATCATGAACTTGATGAACTTCATGGCGCCGCCGGAAAGTGGGGCTGGGCAGGGCAAGACGGCGCACCGGCTGTTCTTCGCCTTGCAGCCCGACGGGCCCGCGGCCGAGCGGATCGCGTTGCTCAGCGAGCGGCTGACCCAGCGGTTCGGCCGCACCGCCCGCCCGATGGCGGCGTCGCGTTGGCACATCTCGCTGGATTTCGTCGCCCGCGGCGACGGACCGCCGCCGTCCGAGCTGATCGCCCATGCTCGATCGCTGGCCGCAACGATCGTCATGCCGGCCTTCGTCGTCGCCCTGGATCGGGTGGTGAGCTGGAAGGGCCGGCCGGGCCGCCGGCCCTTGGTGCTATGCGGCGAGGAGGGCGTGATTGGCGTCGAACGCCTCGCCGCCGCGATCCGCCAGGTCGAGGGGGACGGCCGCGAACGCGAGTTCATCCCGCACGTGACCCTGCTCTGGGGCGAGCATGACCAGGTCGAACAGGCGATCGCACCGGTGGCCTGGAGGGTCCGCGAGTTCGTCCTGCTCCACAGCATGCCGGGCCGCCAAGAGGTGCTGGGCCGCTGGCCGCTGGTCGGGTCGGCCTGACAGCCATTCAACTCCGGCTCTCCGGTCCCCACATCCCGTTCCTCATTATCGCGCGAGGAGGTTCGCACATGGACGTCGGGTTCATCGGCCTGGGCAACATGGGCGCGGGCGTCGCCGGCAACCTGGTCGCGGCGGGCCATCGGCTGCGGGTCTGGAATCGCTCCGCGGAGCCGGTGAAGGCCCTGGTCGAGAAAGGCGCCGAGCGCGCCGAGACGCCGGGTGAAGCCTTCTCCGGCGACGTGGTGATGTCGATGCTGTCGCAGGACGAGGTGATCGAGGAGGTGATCCTGGCTTCCGGGGCGCTCGACCAGGCCAGGCCGGCGCTGGTCCACGTGAACCTGGCGACCGTGTCGGTGGCTTTCGCCCAGCGGATGGAGGCCGAGCACGCCCGGCGGGGCCTCGCCTATGTGGCCGCCCCGGTGCTCGGGCGCCCGGAGGTGGCGGCCAAGGGTGAACTCAATGTGCTCTGCGCCGGCCCGCCGGACGCCGTGGCGCGGGTGCAGCCCTTGCTGGAGGCCTTCGCGGCCAAGCTCTGGCCGTTGGGCGATGAGGCCCACCGGGCCAACGTGGTGAAGCTCGCCTGCAACTTCGCGCTGGCCAGCATGATCGAGACGCTCGGCGAGGCCGGCGCCCTGGTCCGGGGCTACGGCGTAGCGCCCGCCGCGCTCTACGAGGTGATGACCGGCAGCCTGTTCGCCTCGCCGGCCTACAAGACCTATGGGCCGCTGATCGCCGAGGGCCGGTTCACGCCGCCGGGCTTCAAGCTGCCGCTGGGCCAGAAGGACATGCGCCTGGCGCTGGCCGCGGGCGAAGCGGTCCACACGCCGCTGCCCCTGGCCTCCCTGCTGCGCGACCACTTCATCGAGGCGATCGCCCAGGGCGACGGTGACAAGGACTGGTCCG
>JAQGIX010000125.1 GCA_028290925.1 Phenylobacterium sp.
ACCAGCGCCAGGTCGCGCTCCAGCATGATCTTCTCGGCCATGGCCGGCACGCTCGGCAGGCCCATTCGGGAGGCGAACTCGCCCTCGCTGGCCGCCGCCCCGGCCGACAGCCACGGATCAGCCGGCCGGTGGGCCACCAGCACGCCGAACGCCTTGGCGTAGGACAGCACGCGGCGGAACACCTTGGAATTGGCGATCGGCCGGTCGGCGTCGGTGACATAGACGCAGCCGGCCTCGGCCATCAGGCCGATCTCGGCCATCCGCTCGCCCTCGCAGCCCTTGGTGGCGGCGCCGGCCGGATAGACCTTGACCAGCTCGATGTCGCGGGCCCGCCTGAGGATGAAATCCACCACCGAGGGATCGTCCACCACCGGATGGGTGTCGGGCTGGACGACGATGGTCGTCACTCCGCCGGCCGCCGCGGCCCGCGCCGCCGACTTCAGCGTCTCCTTGGTCTCCGAGCCGGGCTCGCCGGTCTTGACCCGGATGTCGACCAGCCCCGGCAGCAGCAGGCCGCCCTGGCCGTCCACCACCTCGATGTCCTGCGAGAGGCTGCCGAGACCCGCGCCCTTCGCCGCCTCGGCGATCACCCCGTCGACGACCATCACCGCGCCGGGCCCGTCGTAGCCGCTGGCCGGGTCCACCAGCCGGACGTTGGTGAAGGCGAGGGGACGGCTCATCGGTCGTTATCCAGCCGTGCGGCGAGCGAGGTCAGCACCGCCATCCGCGCGGCGACGCCCATCTCCCCCTGGTCCTGGATCAGGCTGACGGCCAGGTCGTCGGCCACGTCGGAGTCGATCTCCACGCCGCGGTTCATCGGGCCGGGGTGCATGACCATGACGCCGGGCGAGGCCAGCGCCAGCTTCTCGCGGTCGAGGCCGAAGAACCGGAAATACTCCCGCTGCGAGGGCGCCATGACCCCGTCCATGCGCTCCAGCTGCAGGCGCAGCATCATCACCACGTCGCAGCCGGCGATCCCCTCGCGCAGGTCGTGGAAGATGGCGGCCCCCCAGCGATCGGCCTGGGCCGGGATCAGGGTCGGCGGGCCCACCAGCCGGACCTCCGCGCCGAGCATCTGCAGCAAGGAGACGTTGGAGCGCGCCACCCGCGAGTGGGCGATGTCGCCGCAGATCGCCACCTTCAGCCCGGCGATCCGCCCGAAGGCGCGGCGCATGGAAAGCGCGTCGAGCAGCGCCTGGGTCGGGTGCTCGTGCTGGCCGTCGCCGGCGTTGATCACCGAGCAGGTGACCTTCTGGGAGAGCAGGGACGCGGCGCCGGACGAGCCGTGCCGCACGACCAGCAGGTCCGGCTGCATGGCGTTCAGCGTCACCGCCGTGTCGATCAGCGTCTCGCCCTTGGAGATCGAGGAGGCGCGCGGGCTCATGTTGACCACGTCGGCGCCCAGCCGCTTGCCGGCCAGCTCGAAGGAACTCTGGGTGCGGGTGGAGTTCTCGAAGAACAGGTTCATCAGCGTGCGACCCTTCAAGAGGTCGAGCTTCTTCGAGGTCTGGCGGTTGAGCGCCACGAAGCCGTCGGCGAGGTCCAGGAGGTTGGCCACCTCCACCTCGTTCAGATCGGCCACGGACAGGAAATGCCGCTTCGGAAACGAGAAGGTCCGTTGCAGGACCTCGTTCAAGCCAGGCGGCGTGCTGTTCATCAAAGCGCCGTCTTAGGGGAGGTCGCCGGTGATGCCAAGCGAAAGCCAAGACCCATTGCAGAGCCGGGCGGCCGCCCCATATGAGCCGCTCAGTTCAGCAGGGGGATATTCATGAGCGTCAATCTCTTCACCTTCGTCGGCCTCTACAGCAAGGCCCTGACCACCTTGGCCCACGTCCTGGACAAGGGCGCCGAGCGTGCGAAATCCAAGGGGGTCCCGGAGGCGGAGATGCTCGAGTGGCGGCTGGCCGACGACATGCACCCGCTGCGTTACCAGGCCAACACGGTCATCAACCTCACCAGGTCGTGGACCTCGCGCGCCGCGGGCCTCGACCTGCCGGCCGACGTCGCGCCGGATCTGGACCTTGCCGGGCTCAAGGCGGCGATCGAGGATGCCAAGGCCTATCTGGCCGGCCTGAGCGAGACGCAGTTCGAGGGCCGCGATGAGGTCCCGATCACCGTCAACCTCGGCCAGATGGAGGCCACCCTGCCGGTCGGCCAGTGGCTGAGCGGGTTCGCCACCACCAACATCTATTTCCACCTCAGCGTCGCCTACGCGATACTGCGCCACAAAGGCGCGGACCTCGGCAAGCGCGACCTGTTCGCGGGCGGGCTCTAAACCCCCGGGTCATCCCGGTCTTCGGCCGCGCCGAAACCGGGATGACATTCAGGGTTGGGCGTTCTTCAGCCGGTCCAGCGCGCCCTGCAGGATCCAGGCGGCGGCGGCCTTGTCGACCAGGTCGGCGCGGCGGGCGCGGCTGACGTCGGCCTCGCCGATCAGCATGCGGTTGACCGCCATGGAGCTCATCCGCTCGTCCCAGAAGGCGATGGGGATGTCGCGCAGGCGCAGCAGGTTACGGCCGAAGGCGCGGCTGGACTGGCAGCGCACGCCCTCGGTCCCGTCCATGTTGACCGGCAGGCCGATGACGATCCCGCCGGCGCGGCGCTCGTCCATCAGCTTGAACAGCCGCTCGGCCTCGGCGGTGAACCTGGTCTTGTGGATCAGCTCCAGCGGGCTTGCGATGCTGCGGGTGGCGTCGGAGACGGCCACGCCGATGGTCTTCTCGCCGAGGTCGAGGCCGAGCAGCGCCCCGGTCGGCGGCAGATCGATGAGGTCGAAGACGGGCATCGCCGCTTCATACACCTCTCCCCGCTCGCGGGGAGAGGAGGTGCTTGCAAAAGCACGCCGGGCGCGGCTAACCCACGCGACTGGAATTCAGGAGGGCCCGATGGCCATCGACGCGGCGACCGTGCGCAAGGTCGCAAAGCTCGCGCGGATCGCCGAGCCGGAAGACAGGCTGGAGCCGCTGGCCCGCGAGCTGTCCGGCATCCTCAATTGGATCGAGCAGCTGGGTGAGGTCGACACCACCGGCGTCGAGCCGATGACCACCGCCATCCACACGCCGCTGCCGATGCGCGAGGACGTGGTCACCGAGGGCGGCGACCCGGCCCGCATCCTGGCCAATTCGCCCAAGGCCAAGGACGACTTCTTCGTGGTCCCGAAGGTGGTCGAATAGGATGTCCCAGCTTACCTCGCTGACGCTGAAAGCCGCCCTCGACGGCCTGGAGGCCAAGACCTTCTCCTCCGCCGAGCTCACGCAGGCGCATGTGGACGCCGTCGAGGCCGCCCGCGCGCTCAACGCCTACGTCCTGGAGACCCCGGAGCAGGCCCTGGCCATGGCCAAGGCCTCCGACGCGCGCCGCGCCCGCGGCGAGGCCGGCCGCCTGGACGGCGCGCCCTTGGGGATAAAGGACCTGTTCTGCACCGAGGGCGTCCGCTCCACCGCCGGCTCGAAGATCCTCGGCGACTTCAAGCCGACCTACGAGAGCACCGTCACCGCCAACCTGTGGCGCGACGGGGCGGTGATGCTGGGCAAGCTCAACATGGACGAGTTCGCCATGGGCTCGTCCAACGAAACCTCGGCCTTCGGCCCGGTGGTCAATCCCTGGCGCACCAACGGCGGCAACGCCCAGCTGACCCCCGGCGGCTCCTCCGGCGGTTCGGCCGCGGCGGTGGCGGCGGAGCTCTGTCTGGGGGCCACGGCCACCGACACCGGCGGCTCGATCCGCCAGCCGGCCGCCTTCACCGGCACGGTGGGCATCAAGCCGACCTACGGCCGCTGCTCGCGCTGGGGGATCGTCGCCTTCGCCTCATCCCTCGACCAGGCCGGGCCGATCGCCCGCACCGTCGAGGACGCGGCGATCCTGCTGACCTCCATGGCCGGCCACGATCCGAAGGATTCCACCAGCCTGCCGGTGGAGACGCCGGACTTCGCGGCCTTCGTCGGCAAGTCGGTGAAGGGCCTGCGGGTCGGGGTGCCTCGGGAATACCGCGTCGACGGCATGCCCGCCGAGATCGACGCCATCTGGGAGCAGGGGATCGCCTGGCTGAAGGAGGCCGGCTGCGAGATCGTCGAGGTCTCCCTGCCGCACACCAAGTACGCGCTGCCGGCCTATTACATCGTGGCCCCGGCCGAGGCCTCCTCGAACCTCGCCCGCTATGACGGCATGCGCTACGGCCTGCGCGTCGACGGCGCCAACCTCACCGAGACCTACGAGAATTCCCGCGCCGCCGGCTTCGGGGCGGAGGTCAAGCGCCGCATCCTGATCGGCACCTACGTCCTCTCCGCGGGATATTACGACGCCTACTACCTGAAGGCCCTGAAGGTCCGCCGGCGCATCGCCGACGACTTCGACCAGGCGTTCCAGAAGGTCGATGCCCTGCTGACGCCCACCGCGCCGTCGGCGGCCTTCAGCCTCGGCGAGAAGTCCGACGACCCGCTGGCCATGTACCTGAACGACATCTTCACCGTGACGGTGAACCTGGCGGGCCTGCCGGGCATCAGCGTGCCGGCCGGGACCGACGCCTCGGGCCTGCCGCTCGGCCTGCAGCTGATCGGCCGGGCGCTGGACGAGGGCACGGTGTTCTCGTTGGCCGGCGCCCTGGAGAAGGCGGCGGACTTCCGGGCGAAACCTGCGAAGTGGTGGTGATCTGATCTTTCCCTCCCTTCAGGGGGAGGGTGGCCCCGCCGTCGGGCGGAGGCGGGTGGGGAGCCACGATCAGGCTCAGCGCCTGAACCGGCAGTCCCCACCCTTCGCCGGCTTGCGCCGGCTCGTCCCTCCCCATGATGGGGAGGGAGAACCGCGTCGTCTTACTTGCCGAGCTTGTCGAATTCGACCTGGATCGCCTTCAGCTTGGCGTCGTCGATGGCGCCTTGGCTCATCGGGGCGACCTGGGCCAGCGTCATGGCGCCGATCTGGTCGTAGTACTGCGTGATCGGCGGCAGGGCGGCCTCAAGGATGGCCTTGGCCCTGTCGTTCTTGATGATCTCGCTGATCGGCGTCTTGTCGACCGAGAAGCCGGCCGAGGCGGTCGCCGTGGCGCTGGCTGCAGGCGCGGGGGCCGCGGCCGGCGGAGTTTGGGCGAGCGCCGGCGCGGCGATCGCCAAGGTGGTCAGGGCGATTAGGCTCGCCGCGAATTTGGTCTTCATGGTGTTTCCCCTTTCCCGAACGGGAGTCTTCGGAAGTCCGGTATGAGCCCGTTTTTTCCGCCTCGCGCAAGGCGTCCCTCGCGCGCGACCTTGCGCTTTGACGTCGCGACGTTACTGAGGCCTACATGAGCGAGACGAGCAAACTGATCGAAGGCCGCACCGGCCCCTGGGAGATCGTGCTGGGGCTGGAGGTCCACGCCCAGGTGGCCTCCAAGGCCAAGCTGTTCTCGGGCGCGGCGGTGGGCTTCGGCGCCGGCCCCAACGAGCAGGTGAGCCTCGTCGACGCCGCCATGCCCGGCATGCTGCCGGTGATCAACGGCTACTGCGTGGAGCAGGCGGTGCGCACGGGCCTTGGCCTGAAGGCGCAGATCAACCTGAAGAGCCACTTCGACCGGAAGAACTACTTCTATCCGGACCTGCCGCAGGGCTACCAGATCAGCCAGTACAAGGATCCCATCGTCGGCGAGGGCGAGGTGATCGTCGAGCTGGACGACGGCCGCACCTTCACCGTCGGCGTCGAGCGCCTGCACCTGGAGCAGGACGCCGCCAAGTTGATCCACGACCTCGACCCCAACGCCACCTATGTCGACCTCAACCGGGCCGGCACGGCGCTGATGGAGATCGTCTCGCGGCCCGACATGCGGTCTTCGGAAGAAGCTGTAGCTTACGTCAAGAAGCTACGGACAATCCTGATCTATCTGGGATCGTGCGACGGCGACATGGACAAGGGCAACCTGCGCGCCGACGTCAATGTCTCGGTCCGCAAGCCCGGCGCCGAGCTTGGCACGCGCTGCGAGATCAAGAACGTCAACTCGTTCCGCTTCATGCAGCAGGCCATCGAGTACGAGGCCCGCCGGCAGATCGAGATCCTGGAAGAGGGGGGCTCGATCGCCCAGGAGACCCGCCTGTTCGACCCGGGCAAGGGCGAGACCCGCTCCATGCGCTCCAAGGAAGAGGCGCACGACTACCGCTACTTCCCCGACCCCGACCTCCTGCCGCTGGTGCTCGATCCGGCCTGGGTGAAGCAGATCGAGGACTCGCTGCCCGAGCTGCCGGACGCCAAGAAGGCCCGGCTGCAAGCGCAGTACGGCCTCTCGGCCTATGACGCCGGCGTGCTGATCATCGAGCAGGCCCGGGCCGACTTCTACGAGACCGCCGCCAAGGGCCGCGACGCCAAGCTCACCGCCAACTGGGTCACCAACGACCTGGCCGCCCGGCTCGCCGCCGGCGGCCTCGACATCGCCGACAGCCCGATCGGCCCCGACGCCATCGCCGAGCTGGTGCAGCTCATCGAGGAAGCCGTGATTTCCTCGAAGATCGCCAAGGACGTCTTCGAGCGCATGTGGGCCGGCGACGGCCGCGCTTCCGAGATCGTCGACAAGGCGGGCCTGAAGCAGGTCTCCGACACCGGCGCGCTGGAAGGGATCATCGACGCGCTGATCGCCGCCAACCCCGGCCAGGCCGCGGCGGTGAAGGAAAGGCCCCAGGCCATCGGCTGGTTCGTCGGCCAGGTGATGAAGGAGACCGGCGGCAAGGCCAACCCGGCCACGGTCAACCAGCTGCTGCGCGCCAAGCTCGGGGTCGACTAGTCCGGGATCACGTCGAACACCTGGCCGGTGTTCATGTCCATCAGCATCATCGCCCGGCCGGAGCGCACCCAGGCGTAGCCGCGCGGCGGCGGACGCAGCCGGTAGCGGCCGTAGTCCTGCACCAGCCCGCCGCGCGCCTGCGGCGGCAGGTAGCCGCCGCGGCGGGGCGCAT
>JAQGIX010000154.1 GCA_028290925.1 Phenylobacterium sp.
ACGCTTTCGGAGGTGAAGATGTAGTTGGAACGGCTCAAACGCGGTCTCCAGGAAAACCCGGCTGTCAGCGCCCCCGCCGACGGCCGCCTTACAAGGTCGCAAAGCCTATAAAGAAGTCTTTATGTCCCGCCAAGCGCGGGCGGGCGGCGAATCCGCGTCCAAATAGCAAACCGTGGATATCGGACCGGCCCTCAGGCCTCGATGGCCCCGACCACCTCGGGCGCCTCGATCAGGGCGCGGACCAGTTCCAGCACCTTGCGGCGCAGGCGCGGGCTGGAGATGCGCGGGAAGCAGGCCGCCAGCTCCAGGCCGTCCGGCGTCAGCAGGAAGTCCTGCATGCTCGCCCGCGGCGCAGCGCCGTCGGCCTCGATCTCGGCGAGGCCGTCGTAGAAATAGGTGACGCCGGTGTGCAGCGCGCGCGCCAGCTCCCAGAGCTTGGAGGCGCTCACCCGATTGGCGGCGCGCTCGTATTTCTGGATCTGCTGGAACGTCAGGCCCACCGCATAGGCCAGCCGCTCCTGGCTGATCCCCAGCTCCTTGCGGCGCATGCGGATGCGCAGGCCGACGTGCCGATCCACGGGATTCGGGCCCCGGTCGAGTTCTACAAGCTTGTCCATAACCCCTCCGTGCGGGGGGGTTCTAAGTGGGGCGGGTGGCTGCGGTCAATCGACCATCGGTCGATGAACGCGATCGACCAGGGCGACGAGCCCCGAGAGCAACAGCATCAGCAGGAACGGCAGGTCGCCGAAGCGGTCATAGAGGGTGGGCTCGAGGGCCGGCGGCAGGCGGGCGTCGATCACGCCCAGCGCGCCCAGCCCCAGGCGGGCGCCCGGCAGCACGCGGCCATAGGCGTCGATCACCGCCGAGACGCCGGTGGGCGTGGCGCGCACGATCGGCAGGCCTTCCTCGATCGCCCGGTAGCTGGCGAGGTTGAGGTGCTGCAGGGGGCCGCTGGTGGCGCCGAACCAGGCGTCGTTGGAGATGTTGAGGATCCAGGCGGGCCGGCGGCCGGCGCGCTGCGTCGCCTGGCGGGTGAAGCCCGGGAACAGCGCCTCGTAGCAGATCAGGGGCTGCACGGCCGGCACGCCGAGCGGCGTCAGCGGCTTCGGCGGCGGTCCGGCCGAGAAGTCGTCCGGCATGTGCACCAGGCTGCGGAAGCCCACCTTGGTGGCGATGGCCCCCAGCGGCATGTACTCGCCGAAGGGCACCAGGCGGTGCTTGTCGTAAATGCCGGTCACCCGCAGGCCGTCGGCTTCGCGCCGGAAGGCCACCAGGCTGTTGTAGTAGGCCACCTGGCCGTCGGGCTTGAGCTGCGCGCGGTTGGCGCCCATCAGCAGGGTCTGGCCCGGATCGATGGCGTCGCGCAGGGCGGGGCCATAGGCCGACTCCGGCGCCAGCAGCTCGTCGATGACCGCCGGCAGCGCGCCCTCCGGCCAGACCACGATGTCCGGCCGCGCCGCCGCCGGCCGATGCGTCAGGGTGACGTAGGCGTCGAAGATCTGGGCCAGGTGCTCGGGCCGCCACTTGTCCTTCTGGTCGATGTCGGCCTGCACCACGCGGATCAGCGGCGCGGTGGGCCCCGGCGGAGGCGTATGGGTCAGGCGCGCGGCGCCGAAGGCGTAGAGCAGGCCGAGGAAACCGAGGATCACCGCGCCGGTCACCCATTTCTCCGGCTGGCGGGTGCGGTCGAACAGCAGGGCCGGCGCGGCGGCGAGCGCGACGGTGTACCAGCTGAGCCCATAGGCCCCGATCAGCGAGGCGGCCTGCGACGGCATCGAGCCGGCCCGCCAGGTCTCGCCCGGCAGGTCCCAGGGGAAGCCGGTCAGGACGTGGCCGCGCAGCCATTCGAAAAGCGCCATGCATCCCGCGAAGACGAACACGCGGGCCATGCCCCTGTGGCCGACCCAGCGGTAGAGCAGCGCGGCCGCGCCCCAGAACAGCGCCAGGCCCCCGGCCATCAGCGGCAGGGCGATGGGCGCCATCCAGGCCTGGTGCTTGGCGTCGACGAAGAACGGCTCGACGATCCACCAGCAGCCGACCCCGAAATAGCCCAGCCCCGCCAACCAGCCCCGGACGAAGGCCTGCCGCAGCGGGCGCTCGCCCGTGGTGTCCAGCAGGCCGAGCAGCAGGGCGTAGCCCAACAAGCCCGGCAGCACGCCGAACGGCGGATGCGCGAGGGCCGCGCCCAGGCCGGCGCAGAGCGCCCAGAGCCGCATCGCCCAGTTTGAGGACGCCCGCGCCACCGCGCCCTAGCCGGAGATCGCGGGCGCGCCCGTGCGGCGGACCCGCACGCGCTTCACCCGCCGCGGATCGGCGGACAGGACTTCGATCAGGAAGCCGCCGGGATGGGAGATGGTCTCGCGCTTCTGCGGCACGCGCCCGGCCAGCGCATTGACCAGGCCCGCGACGGTGTCGATCTCCTCGTCCAGGTCGGGCGGAGCGAGATCGACGCCGGCGCCGATGGCGCTCTCCAGCTCCTCCAGCGGCGCGCGGCCGTCGGCGATCCAGCCGTCCTCGTCCTCGATGATCGGCGCGGCCCCGTCGTCGTCGGCGCCGTCATGCTCGTCGGAGATGTCGCCGACCAGCTTCTCCAGCAGGTCCTCCAGGGTGACCAGGCCGTCGGTGCCGCCGAACTCGTCGATCACCAGGGCCATGTGGGTGCGCCGGGTGCGCATCAGCGCCAGGAGGTCGGCGGTGGGCATGGAGCCGGGCACATAAAGCACCTCGCGCACCAGGTTGCGGCGGGTCTGCAGGACCTTGTCGCCGGGCTTGGGCTTGCGCGCCTTGTGGGCCAGCAGCTTGAAGATGTCCTTCACGTGGACCACGCCCACCGGCTCGTCGAGGGTCTCCTTGTAGACCGGCATGCGGCTGTGCTCGGCCTCGACGAAGCGGTCGATGATCTCGGCGAAGGTGCAGCCCTTCTCGACGGCGACGATGTCGGCGCGGGGCTTCATCACGTCGTCGACCCGCAGGTCCTCGAAGGCGCGGGCCTGGCTGACCAGCTCGTCGGTGGCGTCGGCGGCGGCCTCCTCCTCGGGTGTCGGCGGCGGCTCGGGCTCGCGGCGGCGGAAGTGGTCGAAGAAGGCCATCAGTCCTCGTCGTCGGGGGTCGCCCGCGTCCTTTTGGGCGCCGCTGGCGGAATCGGGGTCAGTCATGGTCTCCCTCGCCGGCCGCGTAGGGGTCGGCGATCCCCAACCCGGCCAGGACGACGCGCTCGAGGCCCTCCATCTCGGAGGCCTCCTCGTCGGTCATGTGATCGTATCCTAGAAGGTGCAGCACCCCGTGCGCCACCAGATGCTGCAGATGGGCGGCCAGCGGCTTGCCCTGCCGGGCGGCTTCCCGGGCGCAGGTCTCATAGGCCAGCGCCACGTCGCCGAGGTGCTGCTCGGGGTTGGGCAGCGCCGGGAAGGACAGGACGTTGGTGGGCTTGTCCTGCTGCCGGAAGCGGGCGTTGAGCTCGCCGACGGCCGCGTCGCCGGTGAGCAGGATCGTCAGGTTGCGGTCCGAGAGATGCTCGTAGGCGAGCACCGCCTCCGCCGCGCGGCGGCTCAGCGCCTCGGCGTCGGGCTCCGCATCGGTCCAGGCGCGATCCTCGATCTCGACGTCGATCAAAAGCTGCGTCCGCGCTTGGCCGCGTCGGCGTCGTAGGCGCGCACGATGCGCTCGACCAGCGGGTGGCGGACCACGTCCTCGGCGCCGAAGCGGATGATGCCGATGCCCTTGACGTCGTCCAGCAGGCCCACGGCGTGGGCCAGGCCGCTGTCGGCCGGGCTGGACAGGTCGATCTGGGTGGGGTCGCCGGTGACCACCATGCGCGCGCCTTCGCCGAGCCGGGTCAGCACCATCTTCATCTGCAGCCGCGTGGCGTTCTGCGCCTCGTCGACGATGATGAAGGCGTGCGAGAGCGTGCGGCCGCGCAGGAAGGCGATCGGGGCGACCTCGATCTCGCCCTTCTCGCGGCGGCGGCGCAGCTGCTCGGCGCCCAGGATGTCGGTGAGCGCCTCCCAGACCGGGGCCATGTAGGGGTCGACCTTCTCCGTGAGGTCGCCGGGCAGGAAGCCGAGCCGCTCGCCGGCCTCGACGGCCGGGCGCGAGACGATCAGCCGGTCCACCTCGCCGCGCAGCAGCAGGCCCGCGCCGTGGGCGACGGCGAGGAAGGTCTTGCCGGTGCCGGCGGGGCCCAGGCCGAACACCAGCTCGCACTTGGACAGCGCTTCGAGATAGCGGGCCTGGGTGGCGGTCTTCGGGGCCACCTGGCCGCGGCGGCCGACCGGCAGGGCGCCCGGCGCTCCGCCCGACTTCGCCTGGCCGATGGCGACGCGCACATCGGCCTCGGCGATCTCGAGGCCCTGGTCGGCGCGCTCGGCGATGTGCTGGACGGCCTTCTTGGCCTGGGCGCGCGCCTTGGTGTCGCCCTGCATCGAGACGCCGCCGCCCGGCGTCTCCAGCAGCACGCCGAAGGCGTCCTCGATCAGCGCCGCGTGGCGGGAGTGGGCGCCGGCCACGGCCCGCACCGCGGCGTCGGATAGGTGGATGAACTCCGGCGCGCGGCTCAAGCTGGCTCCAGTTCCAGGGCGCCGGCCAGGCTGTTCCTGGCGGCGCTTTCGATGCGCACCGGAACGATCTGGCCGATCAGGCGATCCGGTGCGACCGCGTGCACCGACTGCAGGTAGGGGCTGCGGCCGATCAGCTGGCCCTCGTGCCGGCCGAGCTTTTCGAACAGAACCGGCAGGGTTCGCCCGGCCTGGCTCTGGTTGAACGCCATCTGCTGGTCGTCGAGCAGGGCCTGGAGACGCGCCAGGCGTTCGTCCTTCACCTCTTCCGCCGCCTGCCCCGGCATGGCGGCGGCCGGCGTGCCCGGCCGGCGGGAATATTTGAACGAGAAGGCGCTGGCGTAGCCGACCTCGCGGACCAGGCTGAGCGTCGCCTCGAAGTCGGCGTCGCGCTCGCCGGGGAAGCCCACGATGAAGTCGCCGGAAAGGGCGATGCCCGGCCGGCTGCCGCGGACCCGCTCGATCAGCCGCAGGTAGCTCTCGGCGGTGTGGCCTCGGTTCATGGCCTTCAGGATGCGGTCGGACCCGGACTGCACGGGCAGGTGCAGGTAGGGCATCAGCTCGGCCACCTCGGCGTGCGCCGCGATCAGGGCCTCGTCCATGTCGCGCGGATGGCTGGTGGTGTAGCGGATGCGCTCCACGCCCGGAATCTTCGCCAGCCGGCGGACCAGGCCCGCCAGCCCGCCGTCTCCGGCGTAGGCGTTGACGTTCTGGCCCAGCAGGGTGATCTCGCGCACGCCCTTGTCCGCCAGGGCGCGAGCCTCCGCCTCGATGGCGTCCGGGCCGCGCGACCACTCGGCGCCGCGGGTGTAGGGCACCACGCAGAAGCTGCAGAACTTGTCGCAGCCCTCCTGCACGGTGAGGAAGGCGGTGACGCCGGTGGGCCGCCGCTCGGCGGTGAGCGCGTCGAACTTGGCCTGCGGCGCGAAGTCGGCGGCCAGCCGCTCGCCGCGGGCCCGGTGGACGCGGGCGATCAGCTCCGGCAGCTGGTGATAGGCCTGCGGCCCGACCACCAGGTCCACGGCCGGCTGGCGGCGCATGATCTCCGCGCCCTCGGCCTGGGCGACGCAGCCGGCGACCGCGATCATCATCTGCCCGCCCGCCGCCGCGCGGGCCTCCTTCATCTCGCGGATCTTGCCGAGCTCGGAATAGAGCTTCTCGGTGGCCTTCTCGCGGATGTGGCAGGTGTTGAGCACCACCAGGTCGGCGCCGGCCGGATCGTCGGTCACGCCATAGCCCAGCGGCGCCAGCACATCGGCCATGCGCTCGCTGTCGTAGACGTTCATCTGACAGCCGTAGGTCTTGATGTAGAGGCGCTTGGCCGGCGCGGGCGAAGACATGGCGAGGGTTATGACGCTGGGCTGGGCATGACGCGCTAGTTTTCTTCCAGCGGCACGCCGAACAGCTCGAGGCGGTGGTCCACCAGCCGGTAGCCGAGCTTCTTGGCGATGGCCTCCTGCAGGGCCTCGATCTCGTCGTCGACGAACTCCACCACCTTGCCGGTCTTCATGTCGATCAGGTGGTCGTGGTGCACCTCCGGCTGCTCCTCGTAGCGGGCGCGGCCGTCGCGGAAGTCGTGCCGCGTGATGATGCCGGCCTCCTCGAACAGCCGCACCGTGCGGTAGACGGTGGCGATGGAGATATGCGGGTCGACGGCGTGGGCCCGGCGGTGCAGTTCCTCGACATCGGGATGGTCGTGCGCCTGCGAGAGCACCCGGGCGATCACCCGGCGCTGCTCGGTCATGCGCATGCCCATGTCGATGCAGAGCTTCTCGATACGGTCGGGCAAGAGGGGCTCCTGAACGCCTGTCATGGCTGAAGATAGGCCGAAGCCGGGTCCGCGTTAAGATCGAGTCGCATGACCAGGGCGTCGATCAGCCCTTCCGGCCCGCGATCGTAGTAGTGGCGGCGGCGGCCGGCCCGGCGGAATCCGAGGCCCGCGTAGAGGGCGCAGGCTTCCGGGTTGTCCACCGCCACCTCCAGGAAGCAGGACCCGGCGCCGGCCTGGCGCGCGGCGGTGAGCGCCGCGGCCATCAGCGCCTTGGCGACGCCCTTGCGGCGGGCCTGCGGCCGGACGCCGATGGTCAGCACCTCCATCTCGTCGGCCGCCACCCGGCAGAGGATCACCCCGAGCGGGTCCCCGGGAGCATCAGACAGGGGCTCCGCGTCCGTGGCCAGCAGGCCGAAGATGCCCTCGCCCTCCAGCAGGTCCTCGAACTCGTCGTCCCGCCAGGGGGGATCGAAGGCGCCGGCGTGAGCCTGCGCCATGCCGACGGCTTCAGCGGCTGTGGCCCAGATGAGCTTCATGCCGGCAGCTTGGCGTCCGGCGCGCGCAGATAGAGCGGCGTGAGGGGACCGGGCCGGCGCAGGGCGGCGAGGCGGGCGACCTGGCGGGCGTCGGCGCCTTCGGCGGCGATCACGCGGGCCTGCGGGACCATGGCCGCCAGCAGGGCCGCGCCGGAGCCCACCAGGGTCACCGGCCGGCCCATGGTGACCTCGGCCAGGCGCGCGGCGGCGGTCTCCACGGGCAGGGCGTCGGGGGCCATCAGCGGACGGCCGTCTTCGAAGGCCTGGCCGTAGACCTGGCCGCGGCGGGCGTCGATGACGGCGAACACCAGCCCGCCGGCCTCGGCCGCCAGCGCCTCCAGGGCGCCGATCCCGACCGCCGGGATAGCGAGCGCCGAGGCCAGGCCCTTGGCGAAGGCGACGCCGACGCGCAGCCCCGTGAACGAGCCCGGGCCGACCGTGACGCCGATCCGCTCGATCGCTGGGAACGGCAGTCCGGCCTCCGCCATCACCGCCTCGACCATCGGGGCGAGCCGCTCCTGGTGGCCGCGGGCCATGACTTCGCAGGCATGCGCGAGCACGCGCTCGCCGTCGCGCACGGCGACCGAGCAGCTGGCGAGGCAGGTGTCGAGGGCCAGGACGATCATCAACTCAACCGCTCATCCCGGCGAAGGCCGGGACCCAGGTGACGCCCATAGCGGATTGACGCCCTAACAAGCTACCCGATGGTCGCAATGGGTTCCCAGGCCCGGCCTGCGGGCTGCGCCCTTCGTCGGCCGGGGACGAGCGGATTCTAGAGCGTCTGCTCGACCCGCGTGACCTCAGGCACATAGTGCTTGAGCATGTTTTCCACCCCGGCCCGCAGGGTGGCGGTGGAGGAGGGACAGCCCGAGCAGGCGCCGCGCATGTTGAGCCAGACCACGCCGGTCTCCGGCTCGAAGCGGGCGAACAGGATGTCGCCGCCGTCCTGGGCCACCGCCGGGCGGATGCGGGTGTCCAGCAGCTCCTTGATCTCGGCGACGATCTGGGCGGTGTCGCCCTCATAGGCGCCGTCATCGTGGCCGGTGGCCTCGCCCTCGCCGGCGAACAGCGGCCGCCCGCTGGTGAAGTGGTCCATGATGGCCGCCAGGATCGGCGCCTTCAGGTGCGCCCAGTCGTGGGTCTCGGCCTTGCCGACGGTCAGGAAGTCCGTCCCGAAGAACACCCGCGTCACGCCGTCGAGGGCGAACAGCTCGGCGGCCAGCGGCGAGGCCTTGCCGGCCTCGGCGTCGCGGAAGTCGCGGCTGCCCTCGCCCATGACCTCGCGGCCGGGCAGGAACTTCAGGACCTCGGGGTTCGGCGTCGGCTCGGTCTGGATGAACATGGGCAAGATGTGGCGCTTGGGGCGCGGCGATGCAAGCCGCCGCGACGCCTTCACGCCAGGTCGGCGATCTCGGCGTCGGTGAGGTCGCCGGGGACCAGGGTGACCGGCAGCTTGCGGCCGCCCCAGGTGACGCCGTCCTTGGCGATCGCGGCGATCAGCGGGCCCGGGCCCCGGCCCTCCACCGCGGCGGCCAGCACCAGGATCTTGATGTCGGGGTCCTCACCGATCACTTGGCGCAGGGCCGCGCGGGCGTTGTCGGCGTTCTTGATGATGAACTCCGGCGCCTGGCCGGTCTCGGCCAGCACATATTCGGCGGAGCGGTTGAGCACCGCCTCGGCCTCGGCGCGGGCCTGGCGCTCGATCTCTTCGCGGACCCCCGACCAGTGCTCGAACACGGCCGGCTCGATGACCCGCAGGATGGCCACGTGCCCGTCTGTGGAGCGCGCCCGGCGGCAGGCGAAGCGCAGCGCCGCCTGGAACTCAGGCGTGTCGTCGGCCACCACCAGGAACTTGCGTCGGCTCATGGGGCGACGGTGCGGCGCCGCTGGAGCCTGCGCAAGTCAGCCGGCCCAGAAGCCCACGATCTTGCGCACCTCGGCCATGGTCGGGGCTGCGATCGCCCGGGCGCGCCCGGCGCCGTCGGCCAGGATGCGGTCGATCTCCGCCGGGTCGGCCAGCAGCCGGCGCATCTCGGCGCCGATCGGGCCCATCACCGCGACGGCGAGGTCGGCGAGCTTGGGCTTGAACGCCCCGAAGCCCTGGCCTGCGAACTCGTGGAGCACCTGTTGCGCGGTCTGGCCCGACAGCGCCGCATAGATGCCGACCAGGTTCTGCGCCTCGGCGCGGCCCGCCAGGTCCTCGAGCTTCTCCGGCAGAACCTCCGCGTCGGTGCGCGCCTTGCGGACCTTCTGCAAGATCGCATCGGCGTCGTCGGTCAGGTTGATCCGCGAATTGTCGGAGGGGTCCGACTTGGACATCTTCACGCTTCCGTCGCGCAGGCTCATCACCCGTGCGCCAGGCCCCTGGGTCAGGGCGTCGGGCAGCGGGAAGAAGCCGGGCGCGGCGAAGTCGTGGTTGAACTTCTGGGCGATGTCGCGGGTCAGCTCCAGGTGCTGGCGCTGGTCCTCGCCGACCGGCACGTGGGTGGCCTTGTAGAGCAAGATGTCGGCGGCCTGCAGCACGGGGTAGGCGTAGAGCCCGACGCTGGCCCGCTCCTTGTGCTTGCCGGCCTTGTCCTTGAACTGGGTCATCCGGTCGAGCCAGCCGATCCGGGCCACGCAGTTCAGCACCCAGGCGAGCTCGGCATGCTCGGGCACAGCCGACTGCGGGAAGATGGTGGCCAGCTTCGGATCGAGGCCGACGGCCAGGAAGGCGGCGGTGATCTCGCGCACCTGGTCCTTCAGCCGGGCCGGGTCCTGCCACTCGGTGATGGCGTGCAGGTCGGCCACGAAGATGAAGGTCGGGACCTCGTGCTGCAGGCGGACGAACTTCACGAGCGCGCCGAGATAATTGCCCAGGTGCAGGTCGCCGGTGGGCTGCACGCCGGAGAGCACGCGTTGGGGTCCCGCATAGGGGGCCGGGGCTTGGTCGGTCATGACATCAGGCTTCTGGATCGAACGGACGTGCGGGCGCAAGGCCCCAGATGGCGGCGGGTCGGCGGTCTAGGGCCGCCATCGCCACGCGTGGATCGTCCGAAACACCATGCCCGAGCCTCTACGGGAGGCGCGGCGTCAGGACAAGTCCGGCGTCGGGATCACCGGCTGGCCGCGGCGGCGGCGGAAGGCGGTGCGGATCTCGGTGAGCGTCAGCCCGCCGAAGGCGAACAGCAGGAAGGGATAGCTGGCGCCGGCGAGACCCACCACCAGGGCGATGGCCAGCTCCTTGCCGTGCAGCGGGCCGAAGGCGAAGTGGCCGAGCACCCGCTGGATGGGTCCGCGGAAGTAGGAGGCGGTCCCCAGCATCGTCCCCATCGTCACGCTGGCGGCGAGGATGCGGATCAGCCTGGAGACCGCGCGCGGGCTCGGGCTGTAGTGGCCGCGGCGGTGCAGGCTGACCGCCATCATGATCACGTTCAGCCACCAGGCGGTCGCCGTGGCCGCGGCGATGCCGGCCACGCCCATCACCTGGAACAGGGTGACGCCCAGCACGATGTTCACCCCCACGGTCATCAGGCCGAAGCGCATCGGGGTCTTGGTGTCCTGGCGGGCGAAGAAGGCGCGGTTGAACAGCTGCGCCAGCACGAAGGCCGGCACGCCCCAGCCGTAGTGCAGCAGGGCGGAGGCAGTCTGGTGGGCGTCGGCCGTGGTGAAGGCGCCACGGGTGTAGAGGGCGTCGATCAGGAAGTAGGGGATCGCCGTCAGGGCCGCCGCGGCAGGCATCGAGAGCGCCAGGGCGAAGACGATCGCCTGGTCCATGGCGGCGCGGGCGGCCGGCTTGTCGTTGGCGCCCACCGCGCGGGAGAGCTGCGGTAGCAGGGCCACGCCGATCGCCACGCCCACCAGGCCCTGCGGCAGCTGGTAGAGCCGGTCGCAGTAGGCCAGCCAGGAGCGGGCGCCGTTCACCTGGCTGACCAGGATGCCCGAGACGAAGACGTTGATCTGGCTGGCGCTGGCGGCGATCGCGCCGGGGATCGCCAGCATGATCAGCTGCTTGATCTGCGGCGTCAGCCGGGGCCAGCGGATATCGACCCGCGCGCCGGAGCGGTTGACCCCCCACCACAGCAGGCCCGCCTGGCTGATCCCGGCCACGACCACGCCGGCCGCGCCCCAGACCGCCGCCTGGTGCGGCGACGTGGCCGGCAGCACGGTCGCCAGCGTCCAGAGGTTCAGCAGGATGGGCGCGAGCGCCGAGAGCACGAAGCGGTTGCGCGCGTTCAGCACGCCCGACAGGTGCGCGTAGATCGCCATGCACGGCAGGTAGGGCATGGTGATCTGGGTGAGCAGGATGGCGAGCTTGAACTTCTCCGGATTGGCCGCGAACCCCGGGGCGATCAGGTACATCAGCCACGGCATGGCCAGCTCGGCCACGATGGTCAGGGCCAGGGTCGCCGCCGCCAGGGTCGCCATGGCGTCGGCGGCCAGCACGTCGGCCACCTCCTCGCCGTCGCGCTCCAGCGAGCGGGCGTAGGCCGGAACGAAGGCCGCGGCGAAGGCGCCCTCGGCGAAGATCCGGCGGAACAGGTTGGGGAAGGCCCAGGCGGTGTTGAAGGCGTCGGCGGCGAAGGTCGCGCTGGCCCCCATGGTGTAGCTGACCGCCAGGTCGCGGGCGAAGCCGGCCAGGCGGCTGATCGCGGTGAACCCCGAATAGATCATCGAGGAGCGGATCAGGCCGTGCGCCTTGGCGGGCGGATGCTTGGAGGCGCGCTTCGGCGCCGCGGCGGGCTCGTTCACGGGAATCGGGGTCTCAGTCACGCGCCGCAAGCTAGCGTGGGATGCGCGGCCGCGCGCGCTGCAAATTGGCGCGGCCGCTCAGCCGTTGGCCTTGCGCTTCGGCTTGCCGGTCTTCGGGGGCGGCGGCCCGCGCCGCGCATGGCTTGGTCCGGGGCGAGGGCCGGACTGCGGCGGCCGCGGCGGCCTGGGGCCAGGCGGCTGATC
>JAQGIX010000155.1 GCA_028290925.1 Phenylobacterium sp.
TGGTTATGCCCATGCCCATGGTCGCGCCCATGATCGTGGTGATCCTGGTCGCGGGCCTGATGGTCGTGGTGGGCGTGGGCCATGGCGCCTATGTCTCACCTGGGCTCGCGGCGATCAATGTGGGTGCGCGTCCCACCAGCGCCTCGGCCCGGCGGGTGGCGGCCGACAGCCGGGCCGACCAGTCGCCGATCAGCGCCTGCAGCGCGGCCTCGTCGGCGTCCCTGGGCACGAACAGCGGCCCCTCCCAGACTACCGCGCCGCGGCCGAACGGGGCGGCGAACATCACCTTGTCCCAGGTGTCCATCTGGATCGCCGGACTAGCCGCGATGCCCATCAGATAGACCGGCTGGCCGGAGCGCCGGGCGATCTGCACCGCGCCCGGCGCGATCACCTCATTGGGGCCGCGCGGGCCGTCCGGCGTCACCACCAGCGCCCCGCCACCTTCCACCCAGCTCACCGCCTCGCGGATGGCGGCCACCGCCTGGCGGGCCTTGGCCGAGTCGCCCTTCTTGGCCGAGGAGATGCGGATCGCCGGAAAGCCGGACATGGCCAGCGCCTGGGCGATGAACTCCCCGTCGGCCGAGGGCGAGACGAAGGCCCGCGTCTGCTTGCGCCACCACTGCGGGGCGGTCGCCAGGCACAGCGGGATGCGGCCATGCCAGAAGAGGGCGATGGCCCCGGAGCCGCCGGCCAGCGCCGGTTCCACGCAGGCGACGTTCTCGTGGCGCCAGCGCACCGTCCTCAGGATCACCCGCAGGTAGGCGCCTAGCACCCAGCCCAGCGCGGCCTGGACGCCGTCGTTGCGCAAGATATTCTTCAAGCCGCGGTCTCCGCCTCCAGGTCCTGGGTCTTCGCCAGGCGGGCATAGAGGCCGTGCTCGCGGATCAGCGCGTCGTGATCGCCGGTCTCGACGATCCGGCCCTTGTCGACGACATAGATGCGGTCGGCGCCGCGCACCGTGGACAGTCGGTGGGCGATCAGGATGGTGGCGCGCCCGGCCATCAGCCGCTTCAGCGCGACCTGAACCTGGGCCTCGCTCTCGGTGTCGAGTGCGCTGGTCGCTTCGTCCAGCAGCAGGATCGGGGCGTCCTTCAGGAAGGCCCGGGCGATGGCGATGCGCTGGCGCTGGCCGCCCGAGAGCCGGGCGCCGGCCTCGCCGACCACGGTCTCGTAGCCGCTCGGCATGGCCAGGATGAACTCGTGGGCCGCGGCCGCCGCGGCGGCGCGCTCGATCTCCTCCGGCGTCGCTTCAGGTCGCGCATAGGCGATGTTCGCCCGGACGGTGTCGTCGAACAGGAAGGGCTCCTGGGTGACCAGCGCGATCTGCTCGCGCAGCGAGGCGAGCGTCGCGTCGCGCACCTCGGTCCCGTCGATCAGCACCCGGCCCGAGGTCGCATCATAGAAGCGGGGGATCAGGTTGAGGATCGTGGTCTTGCCGCCGCCGGACGGCCCGACCAGGGCCACCGTCTCGCCGGGCCTCACCTCGAGGCTGATGTTCGAAAGCGCCGGCGGACCCTCGCCGCCGTAGGAGAAGGCCACGCGGTCGAAGCGGATCTCGCCCTTCACGCGCGGCAGGACCCGGGCGCCGGGCTGCTCGCGCACCTCCGGCTCCACGTCGAGCGCGGCAAACAGCCGGCGCGCCGCCGACATGCCCTCGGCGAACACGGTCTGGAGGTTCGCCAGCTGCCGCAATGACTGACCGGCCATCAGCATGGCGGCTACGAAGGCGGTGAAGCCGCCGGCCGTCATGCCGCCACCCTGCGCGGCGCGGAAGCCGACATAGCCGATCACCGCGGCCATGATCAGGGTTGTGAACAGCTCCGTCGCAGGGGTGGCGAAGGCGCGGGCGTTGGAACCCTTCACCAGGTGCTTCTCGCGGCGGCGGATCACCTCTTCGACGCGCTGCTCCTCGAAGGCCTCGCGGTTCTCGATCTTGACCACCCGGATGCCGTCCAGGCTCTCCATGATCGCCGTGGACAGGGCCGACGTCTCGGCCATGGCGCCCTTGGCCGCCTTGGTGGTCCGCCTCGAGAACCGCTGCATGATCCAACTCGCCACCGGCGCACCGGCCATGACGATCAGGGTCAGCGTCCAGTCGACCTTGAACATCAGGACCAGCCCGGCCACCACCGTCAGCAGGTTCTGGGTGTAGTTGATGACGCCCGCGGTCGCGGCCTCCCGCGTCAGGCCGGCGTCGTAGAGCACCGAGGAGACATAGGCGCCCGAATGCTGGGTGCGCAGGTGCGCGAGGTCGGCGCGAACCAGCTTGCCGAACAGCTGCAGTTGGATATCGGCCACCACCCCGTTGCCGATGCGGTTGACCAGGGTCGACTGGATGACCTGGGCGATGGCGCGCAGCAGCGCCAGGCCCGCGATCTCCAGCGGAATCCACACCACCGCGTTCGGTCGGTGGCGGACCAGCAGGTCGTCGGTGGCGGGCTTCAGGATTCGCACGAGGGAATAGTTGAGCGCCGCCACCGCCACGGCGGCCAGCAGCGCCACCAGCCAGCCCTTCCAGCGCGGCGCCATGTAGATGCGCGCGATCCGCGCCGCCAGGGCGCGGGCGGAAAGCTCGGGCGGGGCGCTCTCGCTCATGGCCGAGGGGTCGACCGATGCGGCGGTGAAGTCAAGCCGACGCCCCGTCGCGCCCGCAACCACCGCGCGGCTTCCTTCGGCGCGCCCGACGCCCTAGTTAGGGCGCGATGAGCGGGGAAACCGTGCCGAATCGGTTCGACGTGACGACCGCGCGCGGCCGGCTGAAGACCTATGCCGACTATCTGTGGAACGATCACGCCTACCTGCGGCTGGGCTTCCAGAACGCCCACTGGATCTCCGAGGAGCTGGTGCGGGCGAACCAGCCCTGGCCGCACCAGCTGGCCCACTGGAAGCGCCACGGCATCAAGACGGTCATCAACCTGCGCGGCGGGTTCGACGCCAGCTTCTACGCCCTGGAGAAGGCGGCCTGCGCCCGGCTCGGCCTGGAGCTGGTCAATTTCACGGTGGCCTCGCGCGAGGTCCCCAGCCGCCAGCAGGTGCTGGGCGCCCAGCAGCTGTTCGGCTCGATCGCCTATCCGGCGCTGATGCACTGCAAGTCCGGCGCGGACCGGGCCGGCGTGATGAGCGTCCTCTACATGCACTTCCGGCAGGGCAAGACCATCCGCGAGGCCATGGAGCAGCTGGGCCTGCGCTATCTGCATGTGAAACAGGGCCTGACCGGCGTCCTGGACTACACCTTCGAGCGCTACCTGGCGGAGGGCGAGCCCGCCGGCCTGTCGTTCCTCGAGTGGGTGAAGAGCCCCGCCTACGATCCGGTCGGCATGAAGGCGACCTTCCGCGGCCAGCTGTGGGGCAAGGTCCTGACCGATCGGCTGCTCCGGCGGGAGTGATCGGCCCCTAAGTTGGCAATCCGACAGACTCGCGCGCCGCGTGCATGGCATGATGCCTCACATGACGGGTGGGGCTGAGATCATCGACACCGATGTGTTCACGCTGCTCGGCGTTCGCCGCGACGGCGTCGCCTCGGTCGTCGACCTGGTGGCCGACGACCCGGCCGGCGCACGGCGGCGCGCGGAAGCGCTCCTGAAGGAGCACGCCAGCTGCGAGGCCGTCGAGGTCTGGCGCGACGGCGGCCTGTTCGAGAAGATCGTCCGAACCTGATCCCGAATATCTAGTGCTCGTGCGGCTCGTCCGACTCCGGATCGAGCAGGCGGTGCGCGTGGATGATGAAGTAGCGCATGTGGGCGTTGTCCACCGTCGCCTGGGCCCGCGCCCGCCAGGCGCGCAGGGCGGCTTGATAGTCCGGATAGGCGCCCACCAGGTCCACCTTCGACAGGTCGCGGAACTCCGGCGGACCGTCGAGGGACTTCAACTCTCCGCCGATCACCAGGTGGAGCAGCTGTTTGTCGGGCATGGCGGCCTTCGTATCGGTTGCAACGATGCGCCCCGATAGGCTGCTGCGGCGCTCGGATCAATGCCCGCGGCGGGCTTTGGCCGCTACAGGCCGGCGATCGCCAGAGAATCCACCAGGATGGAGGGCGCGTTGCTGGCCCCGCGGATCTCCAGGTCGGAGCCGGGGACCAGCCGGCCGTAGATGTCGATCAGGTTGCCGGCCACGGTGATCTCGGTGACCGGATAGGCGATCTCGCCGCCTTCGAACCAGAAGCCCGAGCAGCCCACCGACCAGTCGCCGGTGTTGCCGTTCAGCGAGGGGCCGAACATCGAGGTGACCAGCAGGCCCGCGCCGGCGTCCTTCATCAGCTGGGCCTGATCGCGCTCGCCCGGCAGCAGCGTGAGATTGGTCGGCCCGACGCCCGGCGGTCCGGCCAGCCCGCGCGAGGCGTGGCCGGTGCTGGTCAGGCCCAGCTGCCGCGCCGAACTGGAATTGAGCAGCCAGGTGGTGAGCACGCCGGCGTCGATCAGGTTGCGGGGCTGGTTGGCGACGCCCTCGTCGTCGAACGGCGAGGAGCCCAGGCCGCGCCTGCGGTGCGGATCGTCGGTGACGGTCACGTGGGACGCGAACACCGGCTGGCCGAGCTTGTCCTTCAGGAAGGAGGTGCCGCGGGCGATCGACGGCCCGGAGATTGCGCCGATCAGCGGGCCCAGCAGCGAGGCGGCCAGGCGGCTCTCGAAGATCACCGGGGCGGTGGTCGAGGCGATCTTGCGCGCCCCCAGCCGCTCGGCGGCGCGGCGGCCGGCCTCGGCGCCGATGAACGCCGGGTCGGGAAGGTCCGCCTGCCAGCGGACGGAGCGCCCCTCATAGCCGTTCTCCATGCCGTTTTCGTCGCCGGCGATGGCCGACGCGCCCAACGAGAAGCCGGAGGCCCGGTGCACGCCGGTGAAGCCTCCGGAGGTCAC
>JAQGIX010000172.1 GCA_028290925.1 Phenylobacterium sp.
GCTGGAGCTCGACCGCGGCAAGGGGCTGCCGCACGAAGGAAACTACTCATCCTGGCTTGAGCAGAAGACCAAGCGGCTGGCGCAGGAAGAGCGCGAGGAAGCCGGCAAGAAGCGCACCATGGAGCGCGAGCTGGCCTGGGTGCGCTCCTCGCCCAGCGCGCGGCGCACCAAGTCGAAGGCCCGCCTGGCCGCGTTCGACCAACTGCAGAACGCCGCCGAGAACGCCAAGCAGACCTTCGCCCAGATCCAGATCCCGCCGGGCCCGCGCCTGGGGAGCCTGGTGATCGAGGTGACGAACCTCGAGAAGTCCTACGGCGACAAGCTGCTGTTCAAGAACCTGGAGTTCAAGCTGCCGCCGGGCGGCATCGTCGGCGTGATCGGGCCGAACGGCGCGGGCAAGTCGACGCTGTTCAAGATCATCACCGGCCAGGAGACCCCCGACCAGGGGAGCGTCCGCCTGGGCGAGACCGTGCAGCTCGCCTATGTCGACCAGAGCCGCGACACCCTGAACCCGAACAACAACGTCTGGGCCGAGATCTCCGGCGGTCTCGACATCATGAAGGTGGGCGGCCGTGAGATCCCCAGCCGCGCCTATGTGGGGTCGTTCAACTTCAAGGGCGCCGACCAGCAGAAGAAGGTCGGCCTGCTCTCCGGCGGCGAGCGCAACCGCGTGCACCTGGCCAAGACCCTGGCGTCGGGCGGCAACGTGCTGATGCTCGACGAGCCCACCAACGACCTGGACGTGGAGACCCTGGGGGCGCTGGAGAGCGCGCTGGAGGACTTCCCCGGCTGCGCGGTGGTGATCAGCCACGACCGCTTCTTCCTCGACCGCCTGGCCACCCACATCCTGTCCTTCGAGGGCGAGAGCCAGGTGGACTGGTTCGAAGGCAACTTCGAAGCCTACGAGGAGGACAAGAAGCGCCGGCTGGGCGCCGACAGCCTGATCCCGCACCGGATCAAGTTCCAGAAGTTCACCCGGTAGAGTCCGGATCGTCACACCTATCCTGCGTTGACACGGCGATCGCCTAACCTGAAGCTCGACCGTGGCCGAACGGGGCGGGCGTGGCGACATACGTTTTTGAGACCATGAGCTCGGCTCAAGCGGCAATTTATTCGGCCGCGAGCGACACCATTGTCTTCTCGAACTCGACCTCGTCGGCCCACACGACTTCGGTTGTCGTCGGAACCACTTCGGTGATCATCACCGACAACGCCGACGGGAAAAGCCTCACATTCGGCACAGGCATGTTCGGCGAGAACGATTTCGTTTTCCCGGATGGCTCGCACCTGACGATCGCGAGTTCGCCCCTTTCGCCGCCCGTGTCGCCGCCGCCTCCCCCGCCTGTGTCGCCGCCGCCACCCCCGCCGCAGCCGATTTCGTCTCTGCCGACGGGCCTGCCGATCCCGAACGAACCGGCCGCGCCGACCACGCCCGCCACGGGGGCGCACGGCTCCATCATCGGCAATATGGACGCCTCCCACCTGGCGGACTTGTTCCCGGCGGTCTTCACCGCCGCCTCGGACACCGAGATCGCCGCCCGGGGCGCGGGCGGGCTGGGTTTCGACCTGACCGGCACGGGCTTCACCTATTCGGGCAATCAGCTGGTTGCGGGCTCCGCCAATTTTTTCGTCTTCGATGACGTGACGGCCGCCGGCGCCGTGGTGCAGTTCGCCATTTCTCTGCCCGGGATCTCGGTGGCCGCCTTCGAGACCTGGCTTGCGTTCGACCAGACCCAGGTTGGCTTCCAGACCATCCTCGCCGGCGCCGATGTGCTGAGCGGCGGCCCGGGCGCAGACGTGCTGCACAGCTATGGCGGCGCGGACCTGCTCTACGGCGGCGGCGGCCACGACAGCCTGTTTGGCGGCGACGGCGACGACGTGATCTACGCCGGCTTCCCGGGCATAGAGTCCCAGGACCCGCAGGGCTCCAGCTATATTCGCGGCGAGCAGGGCGACGACTACATCGTCGGCGGCCCGAGGTTCGACGACATCAACGGCAACCAGGGCAACGACACCATCGACGGCGGCTCCGGCGGCGACGACTGGCTGGTAGGCGGCCAGGGCAATGACCTGATCTTCGCCCACCACGGCCAGAACATCCTCTACGGGAACCTTGGCAACGATAGCCTAGTGGCCGGCGGCGGCGGCGACCTGGTGCGCGGCGGGCAGGGCGATGACGTGCTTTGGGGTGGCGCGGGCAATGACTGGCTGTCGGGCGACCGCGGCAACGACACGATCATCGGGGGCGCCGGCGCGGACATCTTCCACACCTTCTCGGGCGCGGGCATGGACCGGGTGCTGGACTTCCACGTCTCGGAAGGCGACCGGGTGCAGCTCGATCCCGGCACGGCCTACACCGTTAGCCAGGTGGGCGCGGACACAGTGATCGACATGGGCGCCGGCGACCAGATGATCCTGGTCGGCGTGCAGCTCTCCAGCCTGACCGGCGCCTGGATCTTCGGGGCCTGACCGGGACGGAACCGCCAGCTTCTGCTTCGGGTTGGGGTCCATTCCCAAACCCGAGAATGAAGGAGGTCGGCCATGGCGGAGGAACGGCTGCAGGGCTGCAGGGTGGCGGTGCTCGCCACCGACGGCTTCGAGCAGGTGGAGCTGGAGCAGCCCGTCGCGGCGCTGCGCCGGGCCGGCGCCGAGGTCGAGGTGGTCGCCCCGCACGGCGGCCAGATCCAGGGCTTCAACCACCACGACAAGGGCCGCATGGTCCCGGTGGACCGTGAACTGGCGGAGGCGCGTCCGGATCAGTACGACGCCATCGTCCTGCCGGGCGGGGTGATCAATCCCGACGAATTGCGGCTGGAGCCCCGGGCCATCGACTTCATCCGGTCGTTCGCCGACGAGGGCAAGCCGATCGCCGCCATCTGCCACGGCCCCTGGACGCTGATCAATGCCGAGGCGGTGGAAGGCAAGCGCATGACCTCATGGCCCTCGCTCCAGATCGATCTGGAGAACGCCGGCGCCGAGTGGGTGGACGAGCAGGTGGTGGTCGACCAGGGCCTGGTCACCTCACGCAAGCCCGACGACCTCCCGGCCTTCTGCGACAAGATGATCGAGGAATTCGCCGAGCGCCGGCACTAGCGCCGGCGGAGCGCGGGCTCCTCCCGCCCAGGGGAGGAGCCCGGTTTCCTTAGTGCGGCTGGGTCGGCGGCGGCGTGGTGGTCGTCGTGGAGTTGCTCGACGGTGGGGTGGTTGTCGTGGAGCTGGTCGGCGGCGAGGTCGTCGTCGATCCGGTGCTGGGCGGCGCGGTCGTCGAGGATCCGGCGCCTGATGGCGCGGTCACCGAGCCGGAGGCGCCGGTGGTGGTGTCGCTGCCCGCGGTCGGAGCGGGCCCGGCGGTGGTGGAGGCGTTGGCGCTGGTCCCGGTCGAGGCCGTGTTCGAACCGGACCACCAGTCGTTGGAGGCCCGCATCCGCGGGGACGCCTTCAGGTAGCTGTCCAGCTGGGCGTAGGGGATCGGCTGGGCCGGCTCGGCGGCGACCGAGCCCATGCGGTGGCCATGCTTCTTGTGCTTGGTCTTCGCGTCGGCGGCGGTCGCGGTCAGCGCCAGGGCTGCAGCGCCGGCGGCGAGCAGGATGGTTTTCATCGTCATCTCCCTCGAGACATCGCGCCTCAGGCGGGCGCTTTCGCTGTAACGAACAAGCGATGCCGTGTGTTTCCACCCGCGGGGCCTAAGTTGCAGAAATGTTTCGCAGGCGGCTGAGCGGGCTGAAGCAGCCGAGCGCCGGGACGATGGCCAGGCCGAGGGCGGCGACGAGCAGGGCGGTCCTGACGCTCAGCGCCTGGCCCAGCAGCCCGCCGCCCAGCGCGCCGGCCACGGCCG
>JAQGIX010000186.1 GCA_028290925.1 Phenylobacterium sp.
CCGGGCAGGGTGATGCGGCCGCCCTCGGTCAGCCGGTCGCCGCCCTCGGTGACCACGCGCTCGCAAGGGTTGAGGCCTGAGAGAATCACAACCTGGGTGGCGGTGCCCTCGCCGCGCTTCACCGGCCGCATGGTGACGGTCTGGTCGGCGTTGACGACCCATACGAAGTCGCCGCTCGGGCCCGTGCGGACCGCGGTCAGCGGCACGACGATGGCATCGTGCAGGGTGTCGAGCGTCAGCCGCACGTTGACGAACTGGTTGGCGAACAGCGCCCCGTCGGTGTTGGAGAACCGCGCCTTGGCCCGCACCGTGCCGGTGGTCGGATCGACCTGGTTGTCGAGGGTCGAGAAGGCGCCCTTCGCGACCTCGATGGTCCGCGTGCGGTCGAGGGCCACCACCGGCAGGACGGCGTGGGCCGAGCGCTGCATGATCTGCGGCGCCTGGTCCTGCGGGACGGTGAACTCCACGTCGATGGGGGCGACCTCGGTCAGCACCACCAGGCCGTTGGCGTCGCCGGCGCTGATCACGTTGCCGACGTCCACGGCGCGCAGACCGACGCGCCCGCTGATCGGTGCGGTCACCCGGCTGTAGCCGAGGTTGAGCTGCGCCGTGCCGAGCGCCGCCTTGTCGGTGACGACCACGCCTTCGAGCTGCTTCACCGTCGCGGCCTGCGTGTCCACGTCCTGGCGGGCGATGGAATCCTGGGCGAGCAGGTTGCGATAGCGGCCGAGCGTCAGGCTGGCGTTGGCGAGCTGGGCCTGGTCGCGGGTGAGCTGGCCCTGGGCCTGCATCAGCGCCATCTGCAGCGGCCGCGGATCGATCACCGCCAGCGCCTGGCCGCGGCGGACCATTTGGCCCTCCTTGAACAGGATCTGGGTGATGGTTCCGGAGACCTGCGGGCGCACGGTGATGATGGCGGTCGGCGTGACGGTGCCCAAGGCATCGAGCGTCACCGGCACATCGGCGAGCCCCGCGCTGGCCATGCCCACGGTGGACGGCGGCCGTCCGCCGCGCCGGCCGAAGCCGCCGGGACCGCCGCCCTTCGAGGCCTGGGTCAGGGCGTAGGCGCCCCAGATCACACCGGCGAGCAGCAACAGGACCAGGAGGACGATCCATGGCCGCTTCGAGGAGAGCTGGAAGTCGGGGCGACGCCGCGGTTCACCGGCCGTAACGTCCATTGCGTCTCCCGTACGTGACCAGCTTGACCATGGGCCCCCGCAGCTAAACTATGCGGGGAACAAGCCGTTCCCTGGCCTTCGCAAATCAGCCGGGCCGCAAAGAGGCCGGTTTATTTCGCAGCAGTGGTTTTGTTGCAGCTCAGAACTGACCGAAGAGAATCTCCTGGCCTCCGGCCGGCAGGTCGATGGTCATGCCGTCCTTGGCGAGCCGCCAGTCCAGCGGTCCGCCCGCGTCCATCCCGCGAGTGAAGGCCTGCGGCGTATACATCGGCAGACCCGATTGGGTGAGGTGGGTCAGCACCAGCCGCTTCACCCCGGCCGCGCGGGCGATGTCGGCCGCCTCCACGGGCGTCGTGTGGTAGCTGATCGTGTCGGTCATCAGCGAGCTCATCCGCGGATTGCCGATCACCTTCAGCATCTGGGAGAACTGCCGGCTCATGTCGGCGTTCTGCGCCTCGTGGATCAGCACGTCCGCGCCCTTGGCGGCCTCGGCCAGGGGCGGCCATTTGCGGGTGTCGCCGCTGATCACCACGGAGCGTCCCTTATAGTCGAAGCGGTAGGCGAAGGCGGGCTCCACGGGTTCGTGGGCGACCTTGATGGCGGTGACGGTCAGCGGCCCGTCCTTGAGGGCGACGGCGGTCTGCAGCCCTGAGGCCGAGGGCTTCGGCATGGCGATCACCTGCGGCTGCAGGAGGCCAGCCTTGAGGTCGAACTTGAAGCTGTTGTGCTCGTGGTGCGCCTTGCGGAAGCGGTGGTCGGGCGCATAGGCGAGGTTGAACCCGGCGGCGACCTTGTCGGTCCCAGCCGGTCCGATCAGGGCCAAGGCCGCGGCGCGGCCCGCCACCCAGCTCTGCAGGTTGAATTCGCCCACCTCGCCGATGTGGTCGGAGTGCAGATGGGTGAGGAACAGCGCGCGGGCCTTGTCGAGCGGAATGCGCCAGAGGATCAGGTTCTCGGTGGCCTCGGGCCCCACGTCGACCAGATAGAGCCCGTCGCCGGCCTGCACCGCGACGCAGGGCTTGGCGCGCTCGCGCACCGGCAGCGGCCCGGAGGTGCCGCAGAAGATCACCCGCAGGCCATCCAGCGGCGCCGGCGGGCCGCCCGTGAACTGGGCGGAGGCGGCCTGGGGGACCAGCCCCAGCCCGATCGCGCCCGCCATCGCCGCCAGCCGGCGCAACACGCTTCGCCTGGACATTTCCATCCCCGATTTTCTTACAGCGTCGGCCCATCCTATGGTGACGCTGACCGGCGGGAAGGGATCGCCGGTTGAGTGGGAGACGCCGATGACCTTGAGCTATGATCTCTACTGGTCGTTCCGCTCGCCCTATTCCTACATGGTCATGCCGCGCCTGGCCGCCCTGGAGGCCGGGCACGAGGTCACCTGCAACGTCCGGCCGGTCTATCCGCTGGCGGTCAGGACGCCGGAGTTCTTCGAGACCCGCGATCCCTTGTGGCTGCCCTATTTCATGAAGGACGCGTTCCGCGAGGCGGCCTTCCTGGGCCTGCCGTTCCGCTGGCCCAGGCCCGATCCCGTGCAGCAGGCGAACGGCAGCTACCGGATACCGCAGCCCTACATCCACCGTTTGACCCACCTCGGCGTCGCCGCCGCGGAGCGCGGACGGGGTCTGGCCTTCCTGGACGAGGTCAGCCGGGTGATCTGGAGCGGCGAGGTCGACAACTGGCACGAGGGCGAGCACTTGGCGTGCGCCGCCGAGCGGGCCGGGCTGGACTTCGCCGAAATGGCCGCGGCGGTGGACGCCAATCCAGCTCGTCACGCCGCGGTGGTCGAGGAGAACCAGATCGCCCAGCGCGCCGCCGGCCACTGGGGGGTGCCGATGATGGTGTTCGGGGGCGAGCCGTTCTTCGGTCAGGACCGCTTCGACCAGATGGTCTGGCGCATGCGCCAGCAGGGCCTCGCCGGCCGCGCCGCCGCCTAGCGGCCCCGGAAGCTCGTGGCCTTGGCGCCCGAAATGGGGAGCGGCGCTTGCCAAAGCCCCGCACGCAGGCGCCAAATCGTCGCGCCTGAGCAGGGGGGAAGACGCCATGGCCGACCATCGGGAGCGCGCGCGCGCCTGGACCGTCACCGGCGTCCTGGTCGCCATCGCCGCCGGCGGCGCGTCGCTGGCGGCCAGCGACGCGGTGTCGCCGAGGCCGGCCCCGAAGGCCGCGTCGCAGTCCGCACCTGCCGTGCGGCCCGCCGCCAGCGCACCGCACGGCGCCCGCCTGCCGGGCTGGAACCCGGAGCGGAACGCCTATTTCGGCGACCTGCACGTCCACACCAAGCTGTCGTTCGACGCCTACATCTTCAATGTCCGGGCGACGCCGGAGGACGCCTACCGCTTCGCCAAGGGTGAGACGATCGGCCATGCCGCGGGCTTCAACGTCCGCCTGGCCGGC
>JAQGIX010000203.1 GCA_028290925.1 Phenylobacterium sp.
GCTGGATCCCGCGGAGCGGGCCGAGTTCCTGGAGACGCTCGGCCTCACCGAGCCCGGCCTCAACAAGCTGATCCGCGAGGCCTACCACCTGCTGGGCCTGCAGACCTATTTCACCGTGGGGCCCAAGGAAGCCCGCGCCTGGACGATCCACAAGGGCGACACCGCGCCCCAGGCGGCGGGCGTGATCCACACGGATTTCGAGAAGGGCTTCATCCGCGCCGAGACCATCGCCTACGACGACTATGTCCGGCTGAAGGGCGAGGCCGGCGCGCGCGACGCGGGCAAGCTGCGCCAGGAAGGCAAGGAGTATGTCGTCAAGGACGGCGACGTGATGAACTTCCGGTTCAACGTCTAGGACTTCGGCAAGGGACGGGCGAGATGGGCGAGACGATCAAGATCACCGGCGCGGACGGCTTCGAGTTCTCGGCGTACCACGAGCCGGCCTTCACGCCGCGCAAGGGCGGGGTGATCGTCATCCAGGAGATCTTCGGCATCGACCGCCACGTGCGCGCCGACGTCGAGGCGTGGGCCAAGGCCGGTTATGAGGCCATCGCCCCCGCGCTCTACGACCGTCGGGAGCCGGGCTTCACCGCCGGGCACGATCCGGCGGGGCTGCAGGCCGGCATCGCGCACGCCATGGGCACGCCCCTGGAGCAGGCGATCGCCGACATCGCCGCCTGCCGGGATTTCCTCAAGGACCGCGGCGAGAAGGTCTGCGCGGTGGGCTACTGCTACGGCGGGTCGCTGGCCTGGCTCACCGCCACCCGGCTGGCGGGCATCGCCGCGGCCGCCAGCTACTACGGCAGCCTGGTGAAGCAGTTCGCCGCCGAGACGCCCCAGTGCCCGGTGATCGTCCACCTGGGGCGCACCGACCCCGGCATCGCGGCCGACGAGGTCGAGGCCGCCGTCCACGAGCACCACCCCGACGTGCCGGTCTACATCTACGAAGGCGCCGGCCACGGCTTCAACAACCAGAGCCCGGAGCGCTACAACGCCGAGGCGGCCGATCTCGCCCGCCACCGCACGCTCGAGCTGTTCGACCGGGCCTGACCGCCGTGGGCGAGACGATCGGCCTGACCAGCGCCAGGGACGGCTTCCAGTTCGCCGCCTACCGCGCCCACCCCGAGGACGCGCGGCGCGGCGGCCTTGTCATCCTGCACGCCATCTGGGGGGTGACGCCGCACCTGCGCGAACTGGCCGACAGCTTCGCGGCCGAGGGCTACGAGGTGCTGGTCCCCAGCCTGTTCGACCGCCTCCAGCCGGGCTTCGCCGAGCGCGACCTCGATCCGGCGCTCTACGCCCGCCAGGACGGCTTCGCCAAGGCCGTCGGATGGGGCGCCGGCGTGCTGGACGCGGTGCAGGCGGCCATCGACGCCCTGGCCCCGCCGGTCTTCGCCCTGGGCTTCTGCTTCGGCGGCACGACCGCCTGGCTGGCGGCCGCCCGCTGCCACGGGCTTTCCGCGGTGGCGTCGTTCTACGGCGGCCAGATCATCGATTACCTGGACGAGGCCCCGAAGGTCCCGACGATCCTGCACCTGGGCAAGACCGACGAACTCATCCCGCCGGCCGACGTCGAGCGGATCCGCGACCGCCATCCCGAGCTGCCGGTCTACATGTACGACGCCGGCCACGCCTTCATGGCCCCCAACGGCCACCAGCCCGACGCCGCCCGACTCGCCCGCCTGCGCACCCTCGCCCTCTTCGCCAACAACGGCGGCGGCAAGAGCGAGGCTTAGGAACGAAGGATTCTCCCCTCAGGGGGAGCTGTCGCGAAGCGACTGAGGGGTTGAAGGGCGCAGGCCTCCGATGCTCGTGGGCTGCAACCCCCTCCGGCCCTCTGGGCCACCTCCCCTCAGGGGGAGGATCTAGCTCTTCTCCTCGATCCTCTGGCGCACGTCCGGCAGGCGCTCCAGGGCGCGGACCAGGATCGCCTGGGCGGCCAGGATGCCGATGCCGGCGGCGTAGGCCGCGAACACATTGGCCTGGTAGCGCCCGCTGGCGGCCACCGAGGCCACCTGCCAGTAGATGAACATGGCGGCCCCCATCAGCAGCGCCACGCCGGTGACGATGGAGCCCGGCGTCTGGCCGAACCCCGCCTGGAAGCTCATCCAGACATAGCGGGCCAGCCACCGCTTCAGGACCGGCACCAGCAGCGGGATGACCAAGGAGGCCAGCAGGTAGACCGCCGGCCACAGCAGCGTCCAGCGCAGCACCGTCGCCAGCCCGCCCGGCAGCCGGCCGATGGCGTGCACCACCGCGCCTGCATAGATCAGGCCGGCCGCGGCGACCGTCAGGTCCTGCATCCGTTTGAAGTTCCGCCAGGCGCGCGTGAAGGCCATGCCCGGTTAGCTTAGCACCCGATGCGGCGGGGTTAAGGCGCCGCGGGGGTCAGCGAAGCTTGCTATCGTGGCGCCCGTCCGATGAGTCTCAAGACCCTCCTCCTCGCCCTGGCCGGCGCGGCCGCCGCCAACGCCGCGCCCCACAAGGCCCTGGCGGGCGAAAGCGCCTGCTGGTTCGAGAACGGCGTGGTGGTGGTCCCGGCTGAGGTGCTGGGCGTCTC
>JAQGIX010000211.1 GCA_028290925.1 Phenylobacterium sp.
GTCTCGATCAGGTTTTCATGAGACTCTGTCGGCGGCGAAGGCCGCCTAATTCCAATGGCTCCCGGAGCAGGACTCGAACCTGCGACAAGTCGGTTAACAGCCGACTGCTCTACCAGCTGAGCTACCGGGGATCACGCCGTCGAGGGCCGGGCCTATACGCTGGCCCGCAAGGCCACGCAAGCGCAGAGGGTGTTGCGCGGACGCGGTAAAAAAAGAGCCCGGCGCAAGAGCGCCGGGCCAAATTAAGTCGGTGATGGTGGGGTGTCTTCAAGGAAGACGCCGAGATGGTGAACTTCCGTGGTTAAGGCGGAGTTAACGATCCTAAATGCCTCAAATGACTCATTAATCACGCGCGGAGCGGGCGCCGGCCGGCGACTCAACCGGCCGTTCGGATGAGGATCGGGGGTGGCCGGGCCGGCGGACCCATTGTCGCCCCCGATTGGAGCGGCCGGGGCGATGGGCTAGTCGAGGGCCTGGTCAACGTCACGAGTCGAGGCCTCGATGCGCATCCATTTCACCGGGATCGCCGGCGCCGGCATGAGCGCCGTGGCCTTGATGATGCGCGACGCCGGCCACCAGGTCTCGGGCTCCGACGCCGACGTCTTCCCGCCCATGTCCACCTATGTGGAGGGCCTGGGCTTTCCCTTCCATCGCAGCTTCGCCGCAGGGAACCTGCCGCCGGACTTGGACCTGCTGGTGCTGGGGGCCAGCGCCAAGCTCGGCGGCGAGGCCAATCCCGAGGTCGCCGAGGCGCGGGCGCGCGGCGTGGCGGTCACCACCTTCCCGGAGCTGGTGGGCGAGGCGACGCGCGGCCGGCTCAACACCGTGGTCGCCGGCTCCTTCGGCAAGTCCACCTGCACGGCGCTGATGGCCCACATCCTGCGCGAGGCGGGCCACGACGCCGGCTGGATGATCGGGGCGATCTCGCCCTCGCTGCCCGCCACCGGCCATTGGGGGACCGCGCCGGAGGTGGTGCTGGAGGGCGACGAGTACATCGTGGGCCTCGCCGACCGGCGCTCGAAGTTCGTGCTCTACCATCCGCGCGACGTGCTGCTGACCTCGCTGATCCACGACCACGTCAACGTCTTTCCGACCTTCGCCGACTACGAGGCGCCGTTCCGCGAGCTGCTGCGGCTGATCCCTCCACACGGCTCCGGTGACGGCCTGCTGGTCGCCCGCGAGCATCCGGCGATCCGCAAGATCGCGGGCGAAACCGCCGCGCCCATCGTCTGGTACGACACCAAGCCCTGCGCCGGCTGGTTCTCCGAGGGGGTGGCCTTCGGCGAGACCACGCGCTTCACCCTGGTCGCGCCGGACGGGCGGCGCATCGCGCTCACCACCAGCCTCCTGGGCGAGCACAACATCGAGAACATCGTCGGCGTCGCCGCCTACCTGCTGGAGCGCGGCCTGGTGGCCGAGGCGGCGCTGGCCCGCGCCGTGGCCAGCTTCGCCGGCATCCGCCGCCGGCTCGACCGGCTGACCAGCCGCTCGGCCGTGCCGATCATCGAGGGCTTCGGCTCCTCCTACGAGAAGGCCCGCTCGGCCATCGAGGCCATGCTGCTGCACTATCCCGACCGGCCGCTGACCGTGGTCTTCGAGCCGCACACCTTCTCCTGGCGCAGCCGCGAAGCGCTCAATTGGTACGACACGGTGTTCGAAGGCGTCGCCCGCGTGCTGATGGTCCCGCCGCCGACCCACGGCGCCGACAGCCACGACCAGTCCACGCACGCCGAAATCCTGGCCCGCACCGCCGCGGCCGGCGTGCCGGTCCAGGGCGTGGAGAACGCTGCCGAAGCCACCCAGGCGCTCAGCACCCTGCGCGGCGACGAGGTCGTGCTGCTGCTGTCCTCGGGCCCCTTGCTGGGCCTCCCCGACAGCCTGCCGCCGGTGTTCGACCGCCTCTACGCCGAGACCGAGGCGGCTTAATTTCCTCCCCCGTTCACGGGGGAGGTGTCAGTCGCCGCAGAGCGGCTGACGGAGGGGGCGGCAGACGCACTGCCGCGCCATGAATGGGAAGGGAAGGCGTTGACCCCGCCGCCGCCATTGTGCGCCACCGTCGGCGGCCCCATATCCGGTCAAGCTGGGCTGGAGCACCGCATGATCGACCACCTTTCCCTCGGCGTGCGCGACCTCGCCGGCGCGCGCCGCTTCTACGACGCCTTCTTCGCGCCGCTGGGCTGCGCCGATGCGGGCTCCACCGAGGTCGAGCTGGCCTACGGTCCGGGCGGGTTGAGCCGCCAGTTCTATCTCTATGCGGTGTCAGGCGATCAGGTTCAGGGCCTGGGCGCCCACGTGGCCTTCGCCGCCGCGACGCGGGCCGCTGTCGACGCGGCCTATGGGGCCGCCATCGCCAACGGCGCGGCGAGCGTCCGCGCCGCCGGCCTGCACCCCGACATCGCGGCCGACTACTACGGCGCCATCGTGCTGGACCCTGACGGCAACAAGCTCGAGCTGGTGGCCTCGACGATGCACTAGGCGCCCGGCGCGCCTACTCCGCAGCTTCCTTGAACATCGCCCGCTTCGGCCCCGCATAGCCGAACAGATAGGCGGCGACCTTGCGGATCTGGATCTCCTCGGAGCCCTCGGTGATCCGGTAGCGGCGGTGGTGGCGGTAGATGTGCTCGAAGGGCTTGTGCCGCGAATAGCCGATGCCGCCGTGCACCTGCATGGCCCGGTCGGCGGCCTCGCAGACCAGTCGGTTCGCCCAGTAGTTGCACATGGAGACCTTGTCCGAGATCGTCCGCTCGATCTCCTTGTGCTCCATGCGGTCCATCTGCCAGGCGGTCTTGCGGATCAGGAGCCGGAGCATCTCGGCCTGGGTGGAGAGCTCCACCAGCGGCCACTGGATGGCCTGGTTCTCGGCCAGCGCCTTGCCGAACGGCTTGCGCTCGCGGGCGTATTTCACGCTCTCCTCGATGCAGTAGACGGCCG
>JAQGIX010000212.1 GCA_028290925.1 Phenylobacterium sp.
CCCAGCCGGGCCACATTCTGCCGCCCCACGCCAAGGCGTCCGCTCCGGCCAAGCTGGTGGTCTCCAAGGACACCGAGACCAGGCTGGACGGCAACTCGGTCGTGCTGGAGGACGAGATGATGAAGATGGCCCAGGCGCGCACCGACTATGACGCGGCCATCACATTCTACGAGAAATCCCTCGCGCTCATCCGCCTGGCGGCCCGCGCGCCGGGCCACGGCTAGCAAAGGGCTGACCCATGGCCGAAATCCGCAACAACGCCGCCACCGCCATGGCGATCGCCGCCTCCGCGCTACGCGCCCAGCAGGGCCGCATGCGGGTCATCGCGGAGAACCTGGCCAACGCCAATTCCACCTCCAAGACCAAGGGCGGCGCCCCGTACCGCCGCCAGGAGCCGGTGTTCGAGCCGACCCGGGTGGCCGGCGGGACGGGTGTGCGCATGGTCCGCGCCCAGCCGGATTCCAGCGCCTTCAAGCTGCAGTACGATCCGGGCAATCCGTCGGCCGACGCCACCGGCTACGTGAAGCTGCCCAATGTCGATCCGCTGATCGAGGCGCTCGACATGCGCGACGCGCAGAAAGCCTACGAGGCGAACCTCAACGTCATCAGCACCGCGGGCGCCATGCAGCAGCGCACGCTCGACCTCCTGAAGAAGTAGGCGAAGGACCTAGGCCATGATCACCGCCCTCGCCGCCGCCAAGGCCTACGCTGCGACCCAGCAGACGCTGGCTATCGATCCGGCCATCGGGGCTGCGACCGCGCCCGCCGGCGGCGGTTTCGGCGAGATCCTGAAGTCGGCCATGGCCGACGCCATGAAGGCCTCGAAGGGCGCCGAGACCCAGATGGCTGCCCAGGTGCAGGGCAAGGGCGACCTGGTGGACGTGGCGACCGCCGTCTCGTCGGCCGAAGCCAGCCTGGAAACCGTGATGGCGATCCGCGACCAGGTGATCAACGCCTATCAGGAAATCATGCGCATGCCGATCTGACGGCGGCGTGCTAGGCCTCCACCATGGCGGGGGCGATCGAGCTTTCTGATATCGTGAAGCGGTACGCCGGCCACGTCGCTCTGGCCGGGGTCAGCCTCGTGGTGCGGCCCGGCGAGTTCACCGCCCTGGTCGGCGGGTCGGGCTCCGGCAAGACCACCCTGCTCAAGACGATCAACGGCCTGGTGACGCCGGACGCCGGCGAGGTGCGGATCCAGGGCGAGGCCACCGGCGCGCAGGCGCCGTACGTGCTGCGCCGGGAAATCGGCTATGTTTTCCAAGAGATCGGCCTCTTTCCTCACATGAGCGTGGCCGAGAATATCGCCATCACGCCGAAACTTCTGGGCTGGGCGCCGGACCGTGTCGCCGCCCGCGTGGCCACCCTGCTCGACCTGGTGGCCCTGCCCAAGGACGTCGCGGCCCGCGCACCGTCCGAACTCTCCGGCGGCCAGCGGCAGCGGGTGGGGGTCGCCCGGGCGTTGGCCGCGGAGCCCAAGATCATGCTGATGGACGAGCCGTTCGGGGCGCTCGATCCGCTCACCCGCGATCAGCTGGGCGGCGACTACCGGGCCCTGCATGAGCGGCTCGGCCTGACCACCTTGATGGTCACCCACGACATGGCCGAGGCCGTGCTGCTGGCCGACCGCATCGTGGTGCTGGCCGCGGGTCGCATCCTGGCTGACGGCAAGCCCGCCGAGCTGCTGGCCACCACCGCCGATCCCGAGGTCCGCGCCCTGCTCGAGGCGCCCAAGCGCCAGGCCGACCGGCTGCGCGCCAAGCTGGCCGGGGAGGGCGCGTGAACGCCCGCCTCGCCGCCGCCTGGGCGCTGCTGCCGGAATACCTGGGCTGGCACGTGCTGCTGTCGGCCAGCGCGCTGGTCCTCGGCGTGGCGATCAGCCTGCCGCTGGCGGTGGCGGCGAGCCGCTCGCCGCGGCTGCGCTGGCCGGTGCTGGCGGGCGCGAGCCTGATCCAGACCATCCCCAGCCTGGCGCTGCTCGCGTTGTTCTATCCCTTGCTGCTGGCGATCTCCGCGCTGGCCCGCAGCCTGACCAGCCACGGCTTCGCGGCCCTGGGGTTCCTGCCCTCGCTGCTGGCGCTCACCCTTTATTCCATGCTGCCGATCCTGCGGAACGGCGCGGCCGGCATCCTCGGCGTCGATCCGGCGGTCAAGGAGGCGGCCGACGGCGTCGGCATGACGCCCCGCCAGCGGCTGTTCCAGGTGGAGCTGCCGCTCGCCGCGCCGGTGATCATGGCCGGCGTGCGAACCGCCGCCGTGTGGACCATCGGGGCTGCGACCCTCTCCACCCCGGTCGGCCAGACCAGCCTCGGCAACTACATCTTCGCCGGCCTGCAGACCGAGAACTGGGTGTTCGTGCTGTTCGGCTGTGCGGCCTCGGCGGCGCTGGCCCTGGTGGCCGACCAGCTGCTGGGCCTCGTGGAGTTGGGCGCGCGGCGCCGCAGCCGGCTGTTGACGCTGGCCGGCCTCGCCGGCCTGGCGGTGGGCGTGGCCCTGGCGCTGCTGCCGCTGGCCGGCCTCGGCAAGCCCGGGTCATACGTGATCGGCGCCAAGAACTTCTCCGAGCAGTACATCCTGGCCGATCTGATGGCGCAGCGGCTGCAGGCGGCCGGCGCAAGCGTGCAGCGCAAGGAGGATCTCGGCTCGGCCGTCGCCTACCGCGCGCTGGCGGCCGGCGAGATCGACGCCTATGTCGACTATTCCGGCACCCTGTGGACCAACGTCCTGCAGCGCACCGACAATCCGGGCCGCAAGCCGGTGCTCGATCAGCTCACCGCCGAGCTGAAGCGCCGCGACGGCGTCCTGGTCCTGGGCTCGCTCGGCTTCGAGAACGCCTACGCCTTCGTCATGCGGCCGGACCGGGCGGCGGCCCTGCACATCGCCTCCATCGCCGACCTCGCCCGCGAGGCGCCGCACCTCACCCTGGGCTCGGACCTCGAATTCCTGTCGCGGCCGGAGTGGAAGGCGGTGCAGTCCGCCTACGACCTCAGCTTCCGGACCCAGCGGTCCTACCAGCCGACCTTCATGTACCGGGCGCTCAGCGGCGGCGAGGCCGACGTGATCTCGGCCTTCTCCTCCGACGGGCGCATCGCAGCAGACAAGCTGGTGGTGTTGAGCGATCCCAAGGGCGCGATCCCGCCCTACGACGCCGTGGTGCTGATCTCGCCCCGGCGGGCGCACGACGCGCGCCTGCTAGCGGCCCTCAAGCCGCTGATCGGCAAGATCCCGGTCGAGGCCATGCGCCAGGCCAACCTCAGCGTCGACCGCGACCAGGCCAAGGCCTCGCCCGCCGAGGCCGCCAGCGCGCTGAGGGCGAAGCTCGGGCTCTAGGCTACCTGGCCTCGGCGCCGGTCCCAGTGCTGGCCGCGGTGACCAGCTTGGAGAGCGCGTTGGCGTAGGCGCCGGCCACGTGGCCGAAGCTGCCCTGGACCGCGATCGGCCAGGCTTTCTTGCCGCAGGCGAACTGATAGGTCAGCTCGCCGCGCGAGCCGGGCACCACCGGCTGGTACCCGTCCTTCTTGGTGGCGACCCAGCTCTCCTTGCTCCGCAGATCGCCGTCGAACCAGACCACCATCTCCGGCCGGATGGTCGGTTCGCCGCCGCAGGACACCTGCCACAGCGCCTTGACCACCGGCTCGTCCTGCTCGCCGATCTTCACCGACGAGGTCCAGACGCTGACATTGCCGTTCGGATGGATGATCCGGCTGTCGGTCTCCATCATCAACAGCTCCGCGGGCGTGGCGCCCATCACGTGCCAGGTCTCGGCGAGCGCCGGGGTGCCCAGGAAGATCAGCGCGGCGGCGGAAGCGAAAGTTTTCAACATCAAGGGCGGCCTTCAACTCAGCTCTCCGAAGCGGACAACGGGGAGAGCGGCGCTTGGTCCCGCACGATCTCAAAAAAGTGTTGCCGCGCCTTGCCTCGCCCGTTCACCGGGGAGGGGGACGATCGGTCGAAGAGCCGGTGGTGGAAGGGGCGGGACCACGCGTCGGGCCAGCCGCTCGCCCCCTCCGTCACGCGCGCGCCACCGGCCCGCTTCGCAGGGGAGGCAAGGCCCGAAAGTAGGCCTTCGTTAACCATACCGGACCGAAGGTGCCGGGGCGGTCGCGGCCGCCTGATTCCAGTGACTTTCGAAGGGGTTTCCATGAACGGCGCCGAGGTTCTGGACGTCGGACGCGACGCCATCTGGCTGACCATCCAGCTGTCCGCGCCGATCCTGATCGTCGGCCTGATCGTCGGCGTCGGCATCGGCCTCTTGCAGGCGCTGACCCAGATCCAGGAAGCCACTCTGGTCTATGCGCCGAAGATCGTGGCGATCTTCATGAGCCTGCTGATCTTCCTGCCGCTCATGGGCGCCCTGATGAGCGGCTTCATGCGCCACATCGCCGCCCGCATCGCGGCGATGTAGGCGGGCCTCGCCCGCCCATGGAGCATTACGCCACCGCCCAGCAGGTCTACGGAGCCGGGCTGATCTTCGCCCGGCTGGGGTCGATCGTCATGCTGATCCCCGGGATCGGCGAGACCTTCGTGCCGGCCCGCGTGCGGCTGGGCTTCGCCTTCCTGTTCGCGATCGTCCTGTTCCCGATCCTGGCCGCCACGGCGCCGCCGGTCCCCACCGTCGTCAGCGGTGCGGCCGGGGCGATCATCAAGGAGGTGCTGATCGGGCTGATGATGGGCGCCATCCTGCGGCTCTTCATGACCTCGCTGTCGACCGCCGGCGAGATCGTCTCGATCCAGACCACGCTGTCCTTCGCCCAGACCGCCAACCCCACCGAGGCCCAGCCCTCGCCCAGCCTCGGCACGTTCCTGGGCCTGCTCGGCCTGCTGCTGATCATGACCACCAACCTGCACCACCTGTTCATCGGGGCGATCGTGAAGTCCTACGCCATCTTCCCCTTCACCCGCGCCGTGCCGGTGGCCGACGCCGGCCAGCTGGCGATCGAGACGGTCAGCCGTTCGTTCGGCCTGGGCCTGCAGCTGTCCGCCCCGGTGCTGGTCTTCTCCCTGGTGTTCTCCATCGCCACCGGCCTGGTCGCCCGGGTGATGCCGCAGTTCCAGGTGTTCTTCGTGGCCACCCCGCTGCAGGTGCTGCTTGGCCTCTCGGTCTTCGCGCTCAGCCTCGGCTCCATCGGCATGGTCTGGGTGGATCGCTACGCCCAGCTCCTCGTCCCGTTCGGTGGCTAGGCCATGAGCGACACCGACGGCGCAGCCCGCACAGAAGAGCCCACACCGCGCAAACTCGAACAGGCCCGCTCACGCGGCGACGTCGTCAAGACCCAGGACCTCGGGTCGCTGGCCTCCCTGGGCGCCGCCGCCGCGGTGCTGGCTATCGCCGGCGGCCTCATGGCCCGCAACCTCGCCGAGGCGCTGATCCCCTTCCTCGCCCGCCCGGAGGCCATGCGCCTGGCGGACGGCGGGGCGGTGGACGTGGCCCGCCGTGCGATCCTGGCCGGCGCGCCGATCCTGGCGGCGGTGATGCTGGCCGCGGCGCTGGCCGGGACCGCCGGCAACCTGGTGCAGACCGGCTTCCTGTTCACGCCAGACAAGCTGAAGCCCGACTTCTCCAAGGTCTCGCCCATGCAGGGCTTCAAGCGGATCTTCTCGATCGACGGGCTGATGAATTTCGTGAAGTCGCTGGCCAAGGTGTTCGCCACCGGCGCCATCGCCTGGTGGGTGCTGAAGCCGTTCGTGCCGCAGCTCGCCAACCTGGCGGGGATCGAGCCGATCGCCATGCTGCCGTTCCTGGCCGATGTGCTGCGGCGGCTGATGTTCGCGATCCTGGCCCTCCTGCTGGTGGTCGCCGGCGCCGACTGGTTCTGGCAGCGCCAGCGCTTCATGGCCCGCATGCGGATGACCAAGGAGGAGCTGAAGGAGGACTTCCGCCAGTCCGAGGGCGATCCGCACGTCAAGGCCAAGCAGAAGCAGAAGCGCGCCGAGGCGGCGCGGCGGCGCATGATGCAGGCGGTGCCCGGCGCCACGGTGGTGATCATGAACCCGACCCACTTCGCCGTGGCGCTGAAGTACGAGCAGGGCGAGGACGCCGCGCCGCTCTGCGTCGCCAAGGGCGTCGACAGCCTGGCCCTGAAGATCCGCGAGATCGCCGAGGAAGCCGGCGTGCCGGTGATCGAGGACCCGCCGCTGGCCCGCGCCCTCTACGCCGCGGTCGAGGTGGACGACATGATCCCCACGGCGCACTACGAGGCGGTGGCCAAAATCATTGGCTTCATCCTCGGAACCGGACGCCGTGCCGTGGCGAAAGCCTTGTGAGACAATGGCTTTGACTGATTCGGAAAGGCAGATGCCGCCCATGGCCAAGGCCAGCCGGGACAACAGCCAGAAAAAGGGGCGCATCGATCCGCTGACCACGGCGGCGGTGATCTTCTTCCTGATCGCCGTGCTGTTCGCCGGCGCACCGATGCTGAACGCCGGACCGGCGACGCTCGCCGGCCTGCTGCTGCTGATCGGCCTGGCCGGGGTGTCGTTCCTCGGCCTCTTCGTGCTGCGGGCCGGCGCCGATCCCGAGGCGGAGAGTGAGCCCGGGGCCGAGCGGTTCATCGCAGCCCTGGCCGAGCCCGCGGCCGTCGCCGCGCCGGACGGCCGGATCGTCGCCGCCAACGCCGCCTGGCGCGAGGTGGTGGGCGCAGCGCC
>JAQGIX010000254.1 GCA_028290925.1 Phenylobacterium sp.
GATGCGTAGCTCAGCGGGAGAGCACCTCGTTCACACCGAGGGGGTCACAGGTTCAATCCCTGTCGCATCCACCATCTTTTCCCGTGGCTTAGCCGACTTGGCCTCCTGGCGCTTGCCAGAACCTGGCCAGGAACCTCCGCGGCTGCAATGCGCCGGGAACGGACATCACCCTCCAGGACGATGTAGACCGCTTCATTTAAATAGACCGTTTCGGTCAATATATATAGGGTCCGAGCGGTCGGGTTCGATGGCGCCTTCCGCCGAGCGGCGCGCCGTCGCGGGCCTTGATCGCAAATCCAGGCGTCGCGATCCATCAGGCGCCTCGCGCGCTGCCGCATGGGAGTTCCGGCTTGTCCAATGGCTTCGACACAGACGTCCTCATCGTGGGCGCGGGACCCGCCGGGCTCGTGCTGGCCTGCGAGCTGGCGCGCCGAGGGGTCGACTTTCGTCTGGTCGAACAGAGGGCCGAGCCGCTCCGCGCCTCCCGCGGCAAGGGCGTGCAGCCAAGGACCCTGGAGATATTCGAGGATCTCGGCGTCCTGGACGCCTTCAACGCCGTGAGCGGAGCCTACCCGCCGCTGCGGTTGATGGAGGGCGACAAGGTTCTCGGCGAGCGCCCGTTCAACGAACAGGTCGAAGCCACCGCCGACATTCCCTATCCGAACATGCTCATGTCGCCGCAGTGGCGCACCGACGCGGTGTTGCGTGAGCAACTCAGCCACCTTGGCGGACATGTCGACTTCGCGACGACGCTGGGCGCCTTCATCCAGGACGGCGCCGGCGTCACCGCCCAGCTCGACGCGTCCGGCACGCCCCAGAGCGTGCGGACCCGCTATCTGGTGGGCGCCGACGGCGGCCGGAGCTCGGTGAGGACCGGCTTGGGCCTGGCCTTCCCCGGTGAAGCGATGGACCAGCCCCGGATGTTGTTTGGCGACGTCGGCGTCGAGGGCCTGGCCCGGGACGCCTGGTGGATGTGGCCCTCGGCGGCCGGGACCGTCGGCCTGTGCCCTTTGCCGCACGTCGAGACGTTCCAGCTGATGATCACGCTTGCGGCGAGCGAGGAGCCGGAACTCTCGGAAGCGGCGGTCGTCAGCTTGTTCGAGAGCCGCACCGGACGCACCGACCTCCGGCTGCATGATCCGACCTGGCTTTCGATCTTCACACCCAGCCTGCGCCTGGCGGAAGCCTACCGGCGCGGCCGCGTGTTCATCGCCGGGGACGCCGCCCACGTGCATCCGCCGACCGGCGCACAGGGCCTCAACACCAGTGTCCAGGACGCCTACAATCTCGGCTGGAAGCTTGCTCTGGTGTTGCAGGGCGTGGCCTCCGAGGCGCTTCTGGCCACCTATGAGGCCGAGCGCCGTCCGATCGCCGAGGCCGTGCTGGACATCAGCGGCGCCATTGCGCGTCAGCAGGGGAGCGCAGGCGCCCAGCCGCGCGGACGGCAGACCCAGCAGCTCGACATCAACTATCGATCTTCGACGCTGTCATTGAACCGCGGGCGGCCGGACCGCGCCCTCGTCGCCGGGGACCGCGCCCCGGATGCGATCTATGTCGATGCTGAAGGCCGCCGGAGGCGACTCTTCGAAGCGTTCTGCGGTCCTCAGTTCACGCTCCTGGCGTTCGGCGCCGTGGATCTTGCGTCGCCCGGCGACGGTCCGGACGTGCGGGTGGTCCGCCAGCCCGCCGATGGGCCCGTCGCCCTCGCCTACGGGATCACCGGCCCGGCGATCGTGCTGGTCAGGCCCGACAACTATATCGGGCTGATCGACGAGAACCCCGCCCCCACGGCGGTGTCCGACTACCTGTCGGTCGCCCTGCAGGCGTGACGCAACGCGGGGCCGGCTTCGGCGCTAGAAGTGCGCCGCCAGGCTGATCACCCACTGCCGCGGTCGATTGATCCCGGCGACGTTGAACGGCGCGCCCGTTTCCGACGCGTCGGCGTAGAAGGTGTTGTACTTCTTATCGAACAGGTTCGAGACGTGGGCGCCGAGGCTCCAGCGTTTTCCGATGTCGAGCGAAACGCCGGCGTTGATGATCGCGTAGGGGTCTTGCTTGAAGCGGAAGCCTTGGCTTGGGCATCCGTCGGCGAGCGCCGAACAGCCTGCGGTGTCCCAGTAGGAACGGCCGACAAACCGCGTGTCGATCCTCGCCCCGATCACGACCTCATCGCTCAGGTGGCGGCGCCAATCGACCGCCAGCGTCACCTGGTACCTCGGGGTGTCGGGCGCCTCGCGACCCTCGGCGCTCACGGGATTTCCGAAGCCGTCGAGAAAGATCACCGGCCCGAAGATCGCCCGCGTCACACCTGCGCCACCGGACAGGGTGAATTCGGACGACGGGTGCGCCACGGCGTCGATCTCAAATCCGTAGTTGCGTGACGAGCCGACGTTCTGTTCGAACGTGAAGATCCCGTTGCCGGTGAACCTGCCGACCTCGAAGATGCGGTTGCGGTAGTCTATGTAGAACGCCGCGAGGTTCAGGTTTAGGCGGCGATCGAAGAGCGACGATTTGAGGCCCGCTTCATAGCTCAGCGCGAACTCGGACTTGAAGGGTTGCACCGCGTTCACGTCAGTCGGGTTGTCCGCCAGATCGCCTTCCTCGGAACCTCGGGCGACCGTGAAGTACGCCATTTCGTCCTTGGAGAAGTGGTAGTCGACCGACGCCTTCGGCAGCAGGTCGACCTCCCGCACCCGGCCCGAGCACGGGCCACATGACGCGGTCAGTTCCCTCATCGTGTTGTTGAAGTGCTGCACCCGAAGGCCGCCCTCGAACGTCCAATTTCCGAGCTCGTAGCTCGCGTCGCCAAAAATCGCATAGTCACGGTTGACGTGGTTGTTTTCGACGATACTGCCCGCTTCCGGGATGATCACCGCGCCAACCGGGCTGCCGATCACCGCCACCTCGCCGACGGTCTGGATTTGCAGCGTATGGGTGTCGATCTGCTGGATGAAGGCGCCGATCAGCCATTTGAACGACGAGCTTCCGCTGGACGACAACCGGAGCTCCTCGCTCCAGACGCTTTTCTTGAAGTCCTGGGGATAGTCGACGAAGAACGGCCCCAGCGCGCCCTTGTCCAGATTGCCCACCGAGGCGATCGAGGAATGGAAGTAGGACGAAATGGAGGTCAGTTGGACGCCGCCGAAGTCATGCGAGATTTGCAGGCTCGGCGCATAGATGTCGCGCCGATAGGACGGCGTCCTTCCATTCACACCGCCATTGTAGACCCGAAGGTAGGTGTGGTCGTTGGGCGGCGTGTAGTACAGATTCATGTTCTGGCTCTTGATGTGATCTCCAGCCAGGTAAAAAATCGCCTGGGTTCGGTCGCCCAGGAATTCGAGCGTCAGCCGGCCACCGGTCTCGTTCGATTTGGGCAGCGTCTTGCCCAGGATCGGATCGAAGAGAAATCCGTCTGACTGGTCGTTGAACACGCTCAGTCGGCCCAGCAGCCGCTCCGGTATGAGGGGACCCGAAACCACACCATCCACGGTCCGTTGATTGCGCTCGCCATATTCGACCGCAAAATCGCCGGTCGGCGTGCTGCTCGGGAGCTTGGTGACGTATTTGATCGCGCCGCCGACATTGCTTCCGCCAAACAGTGTGCCCTGCGGACCCTTCAGGACCTCGATGCGCTCGATGTCCACCGGCCGCACCGTCTGGCCTTCGAACTGCTGCACGTCGTTGACGTAGAAGCCTACGCCCTGGACCACGCCGTAGGTCCCGACGCCGCGCATCACCACGTCGGGCGTGTTGTCGGCGCGCTGTGCGATGTTCAGGTTGGTGACCAGCGAATTGAAGTCATCCAACGTCGTCAGGTGCGCGGCGGCGATCGTGCGGGCGTCGATCGCGGTAATCGACTCCGGGATGATCTGGATATCTTCGCTCTGCTTCCGCGCCGTGACGACGACCGGCTCAACCGCGTATTCGGAAGTCGACGGCGTCCTTCCAGCGGACGACACCTGCGCCAGCGACGGATGACTGAGGAATGTACCGCACAACAGCGTGACTAAAGGCAGCAGCGGCCGAGCCGAAGTCCTTTGGATCATCATGGTTTCACTCCCCAATTCCAAGCCTTATTGTTTTGATTGTCGCCGACGCCTCCGGGACCTGCTCCGGCGCGCCGCTTTCCTTGAAGGCTCCCCTTTGGCTGTCCCGAGGCCGGACTCGCGAACCAGCGGTCGAGGTTAAATAGACCGCCGCGGTCAATATCCTGTCAAGATAAATTGACCGTTCCGGTCAATACAAATGGCGCGGCGGTGCGTCTCGAATTGCGCCGTCCGCCTGCAAGCGATCCGCGGGCCGGGCTGGCGCGCCCGGTTCGCCGCTACAGGGTCGCTGTCGCCGGGACGCGGTCAGGATGGGGCGCAACTTGGCGCTCGCTGGCGGTGAGCCGGAACGCCCGCAAGGTCGAGGCCAGGGTCAGAGCCGCCAGGATGCAGACCACGGCCCCGACGAGGCCGAACGACAGATGCAGCTTGGCCTTATCGTGGAACACGAAGTCGGTCAGGAGGGCGACCGTGGTCGCCGCCAGGCCGCCGCCGACCAGGTTCGTCACCGCGACATAGATGGCCGTCGCCTGGCCACGCATCGCGTTGGGCATGATCTCCTGCAGCGCGCCTGGCCCCAGCGGCAGGCTGAAGGTGCCGAAGAACATCAGCCCGCCCAGGGCCACGACGATCAGGCCCGGCGCCGGATTGAGCGCGACCATCGCGCAGGCCACGGCGCACATGACGGCAGCCCCGATGCTGACCACCAGCTTGCCGTCGGTCCGGCCGCGTCGCGCAAGCGCGTCGGCCAAGGCGCCCGCCGTCGCGGTCCCGATCGGCCCGAGGATCAGGGTCATTGCGCCAACCGTCGCACCGGCCTGGGCGATGCTCCAGCCCGACGTGCGCACCAGCAGCGTCGGCAACCACGCGCCGGCCGCGTGGAGCGCGAAATTCTGCAGACAGAACCCGACGTTGTGTCCGGCCAGCGTCCGGGCATGGCGCCTATAGTACTGCGCCACCACGGCCAACGGGACGCTTCCCGTCGCCGCCCGCCGCCCGCCCTCCAGCCGTTGCGGCTCGCGGATCAGCAGGGTGAGCGGGGCGACGACGAAGCCCAAGGCGCCGACCAGGATCAGCACCACCTGCCAGGAGTGGACCGGCCCAAGGAGCGGCAGCGCCACTTGGCGATCGCCGAGGCGGCGCCAGAGCAATCCCCCCAGGATCAGCGCGCATCCGCCGCCGACGAACGTCCCGGCGTAGAACAGGCCCATGGCCATGCCCCGGCGCCGCGGCGGGAAGAAGTCTGCCAGCAACGACACGCCCGCCGGTGTCACCGAGGCTTCTCCGGCGCCGAGGGCGACCCGGCCGAGGAACAGTTGCCAGAAATTCGTGGCCAGGCCGCAGCTCGATGCGGCGAGGCTCCAGACGGTGATGCCGATGGCGGCGATCGTCCTGCGCGGTCCGCCGTCGATCCATCTCGCCACCGGCAGGCCGAACAGCGCGTTGAAGGCCGCGAAGGCAAAGCCGACCAGCAAGCTGATCTGGGTATCCGAGAGGTGGAGGTCCCTTTGGATCGGGATGATGAACAGGCTGATGATGCCGCGATCCATGAAGGCCAGCGCGCAGCCCAGGAAGAGGATGGTGCACGCGAACCAAGCGACCTTCGGCGGCGGGTAGAGGGACTCGCTCTCGGTGACGTTGCTTGTCGACATGGCGCCTACGTCACTCCCCGACCGCGCAGTTGCGCCGTTGGTCGTTCATATTTTTCTTGACCAAACCGGTCAATATTATTCGACTGGCCGATCTCGAGGGCGGACCGCGCGAAGCCCGCCAGCCTGGAGTGCGACTTGGGCGAGAGCTTCGACTACATCATCGTGGGCGGCGGGACGGCGGGGTGCGTGCTGGCCAACCGCCAATCAGCGCCGTCGCGCAACAGGGAGCTGCTCAACGAGGCCGGGAAGGACACGCACCCGGGGCGCGTCCCAGCCGACATTCACGACCCCTATCCGCTGTCCTACGGAAATCCGCGATATCGCTGGGCGCTCACCGGCCATGCGCTCACCGAGCACACCTCGCCGGCGAACCCCTTGCTCCATGCCCGGGTCATGGGCGGGGGATCTTCGATCATGGGCATGATCATGCTGCGGGGGACGCCCGGCGACTACGATGGCTGGGCGCAGCAGGGCGCTCTTGGGTGGAGCTGGCGCGACGTCCTCCCCTACTTCCGGCGGCTGGAGCACGACCTGGACTTCGACGGTGAGCTGCACGGGTCCGACGGGCCCACCGAGATTCGCCGCCATCGGCCGGAGGATTGGCCGCCGATCGCCAAGGCCGCGGGCGCCTATGCGGCCCGAACTGGAATTCCCTTCGTCGCGGATATGAACGCCGACTTCTCAGACGGCTACGGCGCCTTGCCGATCGCCGGCCCGGCCACGCGGCGCGCATCCAGCGCAATTTCCTATCTTACCGGTGAGGTGCGCAAGCGCCCCAACCTCAGGATCCTGGCGGACGCGACGGCGAGCGAGCTGATCTTCGACGGCGCGAAGGTCGTGGGCGTCCGCGCGCGCCTCGGCGCTGAGATCCTGTCGTTCCGAGGCGCCGAAACCATTCTCGCCATGGGCGGGCTACTCACGCCGATGTTCCTGCTCAAGCAGGGGTTTGGCGATCCCGGGCAGCTATCGGCGGCTGGCGTTCCCGTCCGCCTCGCTCGCCGCGGCGTCGGGGCCAATCTACAAAATCACGCGACCCTGCTCGTGCTCGCCCACCTGCGCCCGCCCGCCGTTCAGCGACGACCGGCGCGCAACCACAACAACACGATGTTCCGCTACACCACAGGCCTCGACGGGGTCGGATCCGTGGACATGGCTCTTGCGCTCGGCAGCCGGGCCAGCTGGCACGCGATCGCCGGGCGGATGGCGCACTTCAGTCCCCTGATCATGGCCCCGGCGTCGCGCGGCCAGGTGCGGCTGCGGCCGGGAAGCGGCGCCGATCCAGCCTGTGTCGTCGAGTACAATCTGCTGGGAGATCCGCGCGATGAGGCCCGCCTCAGCGAGGGCCTATTCCGCATCGCGCGATTGCTGGCGTCTCCCGAGGTTTCCCCGCTCGTGGGCGTCCCGGTTGGCGCCAGCCGGCTGGCCAATGCGGCGAGGTTCAGCCTGCGAACCCCCTACAACGCCATCCGCGCGCAGGCGATCGCAACGCTCCTCGACATCGTGCCGGGCCTCGGAGACCGGGTCGTGGGCTCGATCGGCGGTCCGGGCGGGGCGCTCGCCGATCTGCTTTCGGACCCCGCGCGGCTGGCGGAGTTCGTCAGGGCAAACGTCACGCCGGTCGCCCATCACTCCGGCGCCTGCAAGATGGGCTCGGCCGAAGATCCCATGGCCGTCGTCGATCCCCAGGGGCGGGTGCACGGGGTCTCCGGCCTGCGGATCGCCGACGCCTCGGTGATGCCAACCGTCCCCCGCGGCAACACGAACCTGCCTGTGCTGATGATCGCCGAGCGGATCTCGGACCTGATCCTGGGACGCAGCGCCCCCGTCCAGGCGCTCGACGCGCAAAACGCCTGAGGCGCATCCCAGCAATTGGCGTTGCGACCTCCCACATATAGTCCATAGTGGTCAACTTAACTGGAATTGGCTCAATGACCGTACGCAGCATCGCCAGGCAGACGGCGGCGCGCCCGGCGGATGAAATCGCCCCGGCGACCATGCGCGCCTGGGTGCTCAAGAACCCGAACGAGCTTGAGCTGGCGACCAAGCCGGCGCCGCGCCCCGGCTCCGCCGAGGTCCTCGTGCGCATTGACGCTGTCGCCATCTGCGCCACCGACCTGGAGGTGATCGGCGAAGGACCGCCCGCTCTCGTGAACGGCGGCCCGCCCTTCAATCAGGAGTTCACGCCCGGCCACGAGTACATGGGAACGGTCGTGGGCCTTGGCCCCAACGTCGACGAGCACCAGGTCGGCGACCGCGTCACGGTTGAAATCCACGCCGGCTGCGGGCGGTGCAAGCGCTGCCGGGAAGGCATGTACACGGCCTGCCACAACTACGGCGCCAACTACCCCGGCAACGACAAGGGCCACCGCGCCAACGGCTTCACGACCAACGGCGGTTTCGCCCAGTACGCCGTGAACCATATCAACACCCTCGTGCGCGTCCCGGACTCGATGACCGACGAGGAGGCCGCCCTGGTCGTCACGGCCGGGACCTCGATGTACGGGTTCACGGAGCTGGGCGGCCTCGTGGCCGGGGAGTCGGTCGTGGTCATCGGGCCCGGCCCCATCGGACTGCTGGGGGCCGCCACCGCGAAAGCCTTGGGGGCGCACCCCGTCATCCTGACCGGAACCCGCAAGGACCGCCTGGCCATCGGCGCCAAGCTGGGCGCGGATGTCACGATCGATTCCACCGCGGAAGATCCGGTCGCGGCGGTGATGCGCCTCACCGGCAAGGGCGCCGACTATGTGCTCGACTGCGCCGGCACCGAGGAGTCGGTGAACCAGGCCATCCGGATGACGAACCGTGGAGGCAAGATCTGTCTTGCGGCCTTTCCCCACGGCCCCGTGAAGATCGACCTGGCCTACGCCGTGCAGAACAACATCTACCTCTACGGCATCCGCGGCGAAGGCCGCAGCGCCACCCACCGCGCCCTGGCCCTGATGGCGGCCAAGCGGTTCGACGCGACGTTGATCCACACCCACACCTTCGGCCTCGCGGAGTTGCCCGAGGCGTTGCGCTATGCGCGCGACCGCGTCGACGGCGCCATCAAGGTCATCCTCAAGCCGCAACTGTAGCGCCGAGGGTTCACGACAATGCGCCACGAGATCGTCGAGATATCGCCTCCGGGACCGGCCGCCGATCCGCGTCGGGATTGGCCGCAGCACCTTCGCGAGGAGTTCGAGCGCAACCAGTTCAGCGGCGTGGTCGGCAGCGTCCTGGTCTCCGAGACCGAAGAGGTGCGCGTCTGGCAACTGGCGCTGCCGCCGGGCGGCTGGCTCAGCTTCCATCGCCACGTGCTCGACTATTTCTGGACCACGCCGACGGCTGGCGTGGCCCGCGGCTATTACGAGGACGGACGGATCGTCGACGTGCATCACTACCCGGGCGAGACGCGGCATTTCCAACACGGCCGCGACGAGCATTTCGTCCACGCGATCGAAAACGTCGGCGACACAGAGCTGGTCTTCATCACGGTGGAATTCCTGCAGGGCGCGAACCCGCCGATTCCGCTTCCCGAGGCGGTCAGGCTCGATGCGAACCCGCAGCCGCAGGACGCCGATGCAAAAATGGCGATCGAATGAGCCAGGTCATACGCGGTGTCATCGCGGCGATCACCACGCCCTTCCTGGAAACCGGCGAGCCGGACCTGCCGCGGCTGCTCGCCAGGGCCGCCCGCCTGCTCGACGGCGGATGCGACGGGCTCAACCTGCTGGGCACCACGGGCGAGGCGACGTCCCTCTCCGTGGCACAGCGGATCGCGGTCATGGAGGCTGTCGGCGCCTCAGGCCTGCCGTTGGGGCGTGTCATGGTCGGGACCGGCGCGGCGGCCGTGCAGGACGCGGCGCGACTGACGCGCAAGGCGGCCGAGATCGGGTTCTCGGCGGCGCTGCTGCTGCCGCCGTTCTACTACAAGCCGGTGTCCGACGCGGGCATGCTGCGCTTCGTCGAGGCGGTGGCGGAAGCGACGGCGGCGGCGCCGATCCCGCTCTATCTGTACAATTTTCCCGCCCTGTCCGGCGTCGCCTACACGCCGCAACTGGTGGCGCTGCTGATCGATCGGCTCGGCGCACGGATCGCCGGGCTCAAGGATTCGTCCGGCGACGTCGGCTACGCCAGGGAAGTCGCGGCGATCTCGCCTTCCCTCGCCGTCTATCCCTCGAACGAGGCGACCCTCTTACTGGCCAGGTCGGGCGGACCCTTCGCAGGCTGCATCTCCGCCACCGCGAACCTGAACGCGCCCGATTGCGCGCTCGCCTACCACCGCGGTGACGAGGGCGCCCTTGAACGCGCGATCCGGCTGCGCGCCATCTTCGACGGCCTTCCCCTCGTGCCGGGGGTCAAGGCGGTGATCGCGCACTTGGAGAACGACAGCGGACATGCCCGAACGCTGCCGCCGCTAGCGCCCCTGGACCCGACTCAACTGGAGACCCTCCTCAGCCGCCACGCCGCGCTGGAGGGGCGAGCGGCGGCGGTGTCCTGACCCAGTCCGGTGGCGGCTTTCGATCTCACCGGCTTCCGTGCAAAGATCGCGGCCGCTGATTTGGGCCGACCGCGGTCCGACGGAGACCGATGCAGATGAGCGCGACCGGATCGGCGCAACCGAAACCTGCGCGCCGCCGGCAGCAGCAGCGGTCCGTCGATACGCGGCTGAAGATCATCCGCGCCGCCCTCTCGCAATTCGCCCTGCTTGGCTTCGATGGGGCCAGCACGCGCGGCATCGCCGAAGCGGCCGACGTGCCCCATTCCTTGGTCATCTACCATTTCCACACCAAGGAGGAGCTCTGGTACGAGACCGTCAAGGAGGCGGTGCGCTGGTATGCGCGGCGCAACTTCGGCGTCGTCGGGCCGGTGCGGGAGGGCGATCCCGTGCGCCGCCTCAAGCGCAATTTCGCCCACTACATCCGCTTCAGCGCCGAGTATCCGGACTTCTTCCGGATGCTCACCCACGAGAACACCTTGGCCTCGAAGCGCCTTGAGTGGCTGGTGACCAACCACGTGGGGCCGACGCTGGCCCACACGACGGAACTGATCCGCCGAGCGCAGGCGCTCGGCGCCTTCGTCGAAGGCGACCCGCTGAGTTTGCTGTACCTGTTCCTCGGGTCGGCAACGAGCCCCTACCGATCCGCACGCGAGATCGAGTTGCTGACCGGCGAGGCGCCCAACAACGAAGAGGCCGTCCGAGCGCACATAGAGCTTTGCGAGCGACTGTTCTTCCGCACGCCGCAGACGCCAGCCGCCTGAAGCTCCGTCGCCGCGGCCAGGACCCGGTCCGCGCGCGTCGCCTCTGACCCGATCGATCAAGGATTCCGCGCGTCGCCCTCATTTTCCGCCGGCGAACGCTCAAGGCGTCTTCTCAAACCGCTTTATATTGACCAGAATGGTCTAATTGCTGGCGGAGGACGCGACCCATGGGCTCGGAAGCCAATCGAAAGACGACGCCTGCGGTCATCACCCACGCCTTCTCCGGAAGATCGGCGGCGGCCCAGGCGCCGGAAGGGCCGAGCGCGCCCGAGGCGCAGGCGGCGCTTCGCCAGTTCTCCCTGGAACGGATGATGGGCTACGGCGTGCACCACGCCGATGCCATCGAGCTCAGGGGCCGGGTCACCGCCGGCGAGGCCTGGCAGGCGGTGGCGACGGACCTGGCCGCGATCTGTCTGGCGCCGCCCGAGGCGCCCGCCGCGCCGGCCAGCGCCGCGACCCAGGCCAACCGCCTCTATCGCGCCTCGGCTCTCCTGCGGATGAGCCAGATGATGATGCTCACCGACGACGATGAGCGACGGGAGATCTTCTCGCGCGCGGCGGACCTCTACCGGCAGGGCGCGACCCTGACCGGCGACCGCGAGCAGATCATCGCGGAGACAGGAGAGGGCCCGCTGGCGGGTTGGCTATATCGCAGTCAAGGCGGGACTCCGGTCGGCTGCGCCGTCGTGATCGGCGGCGTTGAAGGCTGGGCGATGGACTTCGGGGCCCTCGGGCTCGAACTGGCCCGGCGCGGGGTCGATGCGCTCGTCCTGGACGGTCCGGGCCAGGGCGAGAGCCGCATGGTGCACCGCCACTACCTGACGGGATCCTGGGTGCGGTCCTACCAGGGGCTCTTCGACGACCTCGCCACCCGAACCGGTGGGGCTCCCCTGGCGTTCGTCGGAAACAGCATGGGCGGGGCCGTCGCCATGCGCCTCGCATCCCAGGACGCCCGCATCGTCGCGTGTTGCGACAACGGCGGCCCCAGAGCGCCCCGGGGCGCGCCTGGGGGCGCTCCCGCAAACACGAGCTTCTTCAGGAAGATGATGGCCCATTGCGGCGACGTGACTGAAGAGGCCGCAGCCGAGATCTGGCGAACCATCAATCCCATGGCGCCTGACGCCTCGGTCACCTGCCCGCTGCTCGTGGTGCATGGGGGGCTTGATCCCCTGGTATCGACCGAGGATGCGCGGAGCGTATTCGACTGGGCCAGTTCCGCTGACAAGCAGATGATCATCTATTCCGACGGGGATCACTGCGTCTACAACCACTCCGACGACAAGCATAATTTGATAAGCGACTGGGTTTCACACCGCCTCGCCGCTCGACGTTCATGATCGTCAACTGCACGTTGTCCCGGATATATTCATGTTGATCATCGATTCTCAGATTCATCTTTGGGATGGTGGCCAAGCTCCGCCGCATCACCGGCAGACGCCCTATCTCGCGGAGGAGGCTGTCGCCGACATGGCGGCGGCGGGCGTCGATGCGGCGATCAACCACCCGCCGGGCTGGGATGCCGATTCCAATCGCTACGCGATCGAGGCGGCGCAACGCTTTCCGCAACGCTTCGCCACGCTGGGCTGGCTCAAACTGGACCGTCCGGAGGCGCCCGACCTGGTGCGCCGCTGGCGGTCCCAGCCGGGCATGATCGGTCTGAGGTTTCTTTGCGTCGCCCCCGACGAGCGAAGCTGGCCCACCGACGGGACGATGGAGTGGCTGTGGCCGCTTGCCGAGGAGCTGGGTCTTCCGATCGCGGTCTGCGGGCCGACCCTCGTGCCCCACGTCGGGCGCTGGGCGTCGCAATACCCCAACTTGAAACTGACCGTGGACCACTTCGGCCTCGTCGGCCTGACGCCCACCGGCGGCCTGATCCAGGCCGAGGACCTGCTGTCGTGGAGTCGGTTTCCCAACGTGTCCGTGAAGCTGACCGGCGCGCCCGACTACGCGTCCGACGAGTACCCCTTCCGGAGCATGCACCACACCATCCACGCCCTCTATGACGCCTACGGTCCCGAGCGCCTGTTCTGGGGGACCGACATCACCCGCCTGAAATGCACGTGGCGCCAGGGCATCACGATGTTCACCGAGGAGCTGCCGTGGCTCCCGGAGAAGGACAAGGCCCTCATCATGGGCGAGGCCTTTTCCCGCTGGTTCGACTGGTCGCCGCCGCCGGCGGCCCAGTCCTGAACGGCGTCCGCGGCTTGTCGTCCGGCACGGCTCCCGAGCGATTGGTCACGCCGCAATCTAACCCCCTGAGAAAGGCGCATTCCGATGGCTAGACTAGGCCGCATGGCCCTGTGGTTGGTGGGCGTCTTGTTCCTCATCACCTGCATCGTGGCGCTTGCACTCATCTTTCCGCGTCGGCCATCCAGCGCCCCTAGCCTCCGATTCGACGGCTTCATCGCGCTACCGAAGGTGAAGAACGACCGCGCCCTCACCGTCCTCGATCACCTGACCGTGCTCGGCAATGACCTGTTTGTCGCCAGCATCACCAACGGCGCCGTCTACAAGGTTGGTCTGAATACCGGGGCGATGCGAAACCCGCCGGAGGCGTCCGACTTTGGATTGGCAGGCGCGGCCCACGCCCTCGTCGTCGACCCTACAAGCCATCTGGCTTTCGTCACCCGGGGCGAGGCGAACACGGTGGATGTATTCAATCCAACGAACATGAGTCTGGTGCGGCGAATTCCCGTTCCTGCCGATCCGGATGGCATTTTATATGATCCGCTGAACCGGTTGATCTACGTCGCCAGCGGGGGGGCGAAATCGGCGACCCTGATCGATCCGGCGAGCCAGAAATCGATCGCCACGATCCCGCTGGGCGGCGAGCCGGAATTCGCCGTCCTCGATCCGGCGACCGGGCTGATTTACCAGAACCTGTCGGACGCCAACGCCGTCGTGGCCGTGGACCCCGCAAAGCGGTCGGTCGTGCAACGCTGGCCGCTCGCCGGCTGTGAGCTACCGACGAGCCTGGCGATCGACGATGCGGATCGCAGGCTATTCGTTGCCTGTGGGAAGAGCTCGAAGCTCGCGGTGTTCGACCTGAGCCTGCACCGTGTCGTAGCTATGGTTCCGATCGGCTTTGGCGCGGACTCGGTCGTCTTTGATCCGCAACTGCACCGCATCTACGTGACTGGGTTTACGGGTCTTCTATCGATCATCAGCCAGGCAGGCCCCGATACATACCGCGTGGCCGACTCCATTCGCCTGCACTTCAACGCCCACACCCTGACCCTGGACCCGGCCACACACAGGCTGTTTGTCGGTTACTCGAGCCTCGCCATCGCGCCGCGGGTGGCGGTGTTCACGCCAAACCGCTAGCGAGCTCAGCCCAGGCTCCACGGCCATCGTTGTTGGCGCCGGCGGCCTCCGCGCGCTCGGCGCGGAGGAAACAGTGAACTACCTCAGGTCGGCCGCCGCGATCGCGGTCTCAGCTGATCGCGCAGGCGCTGACGGGCCGATCGCGCGGCATGGCGTCGCAGCCGGAACACAACCGAGGCGAGAATTGGCTAATAAATTGACAATTGTTTGGCCGTGAGGGCACGGGTCGCCTCTCAGTAAGGGGTGGGTGGGGCGATGCCGCAGCAATATTATCTTGAGATCCCGGGGCTGCACGGCTCGTCGGTGGATCAGGGCTACGTCGGGGCCTTCACGGTGACGAGCTTCAGCTTCGCCGCCGACGAGCCCGTCTTCCCGACGAGCGGCGGGCTGGGTGTGGGCAAGCCGACGTTCGGGCCGCTGCAGGTCACCGTGGCCGACGCCACCGGACTCGCCGACCTGATGCGCGGCCTCGCCAAGGGAAGCATGCTCCCCGGCGCCTCGCTGATCGGCGTCGACAATCCCGGCCTGCACACGGTGGAGACCTACCGGGTCAACCTCGCCAATGTGACGGTCTCCTCCATCGAGCAGACCCAGGACAACGGCTACGTCGTCACCCTGAACTATGGGACGATCGGGGTGATCACCCACGATCTCAAGCCGGACGGGACGGCCATCAATCCCCCGGCCACCTTCGGCTTCGACGTGATCACCAACGTCACCGTCGCCGCGCCGCCGAACGTCACGCCCGGGAGCGGCGCGGGGCCGATCGCGCCGACCAAGTTCTTCCTCTTGATCAACGGCGTGAACGGCGGCTCCCAGGACGCCGCCCACCAGGGCTGGTTCGAGATCAACAGCTTCGACTTCGCCGCAGCCAACAACGGGACCGCCTC
>JAQGIX010000260.1 GCA_028290925.1 Phenylobacterium sp.
CTGCGCAAGAAGGTGCTCAACCCCAGCTTCCGCAAGAAGCGGGTGCGCGAGGACTAGTTCCTCATCGTCATCACACGGTCAGCCGTAGGCTGATCCGAGTGACCCAAGCTGAGTTGCAGATCGAGCAAGACCGCTTGGGTCCCCGGATCGCTCTTCGAGCGACCGGAGGATGACGACTTTGAGCTACAGCCGCAGCTCCATGAACACGTCGGCGCGGGCGTAGGGCGTCTCGGCCGGCGCCAGGTCCCTGAAGCCCATGGCGCGGTACAGGCCAAGGGCCGGGGCCAGCGAGGAATTGGTTTCCAGGTAGAGGCGGGGCGCCCGTTCGGCGCGCGCGGCGTCGATGCAGGCCTGCATGAGCCTGCGGCCCAGGCCGGAACCGCGCAGGTCCTCCGAGACGGTCATCTTGGCCACCTCATAGCCGCCGTCGGGCATGGCGATCAGGGCGGCGCAGCCCACGGCATGGCCGGCCTCCAGGGCCATGAAGATTTTCCCGCCCTTGGCGATGATCTTGCCGTCGGGGTCGTCGAGCACCTCGCGGTCCTTGGCCTCGAGGACGAAATATTTGGCGATCCACGCCTCGTTGAGCGCTTTGAAGGCGCCGCCATGCTCGGGCGCGAAGTCGACGATCTCCATGGCGCGCATCCTCGAAAAGAACTGACCGAAGGCTGGCCTTCCGCGCCAAGTGAAGCGAAAACGGGCCGCAATGGCCAACCCGATTTTCTCAAACCTGCCCACGACGATCTTCGAAGAGATGTCCGGCCTGGCCCGGGAGCTCTCGGCGGTGAACCTCGGCCAGGGCTTCCCGGACGATCCCGGGCCGGAGGCGATCCGCGCCAAGGCGGCCGACGCGGTGCTGAACGGCTACAACCAGTACCCGCCGATGGCCGGGCTGCCGGAGCTGCGCCAGGCGGTGGCCGGCCACTATGCGCGGACCCAGGCGCTGGACCTCGATTGGGCGAGCGAGATCACCATCACCTCCGGCGCCACCGAGGCGCTGGCGGCCGCCTTCCTGGCGCTGATCGAGCCGGGCGACGAGGTGATCGTCTTCCAGCCGCTCTACGATAGCTACCTGCCGATCATCCGGCTGGCGGGCGGGATCGCCCGACTGGTCAGCCTGCAGCCGCCGGACTGGCGCTTCACCCGCGAGATTCTGGCGGCCGCCTTCACGCCCAAGACCCGCTTCGTGGTGCTCAACAATCCGACCAACCCCACCGGCGTCGTCATGCCGGAAGCGGACCTCGCCCTGCTCGCCGAGTTCTGCATCGCCCACGACGTGATCGCCATCTGCGACGAGGTCTGGGAGCAGGTGGTGTTCGGCGACGCCCGCCATCGGCCGCTGATGGCCCTGCCCGGCATGCGCGAGCGCACCGTGAAGGTGGGCTCGGCCGGCAAGATGTTCGGCCTGACCGGCTGGAAGGTGGGCTTCCTGATGGCCGCCCCGGCGCTGACCCACAGCCTAGCCCGCGCCCACCAGTTCCTGACCTTCACCACCCCGCCCAACCTGCAGGCCGCCGTCGCCTGGGGGCTGGAGAACGCCGAGGCCTGGTTCCGCGACATGCCCACGGCGCTGGAGCGCTCCCGCGACCGGCTGACCGAAGGGCTGAGGCGCGAGGGCTTCGCGGTGCTGCCCAGCCAGGGGACCTATTTCCTCAACGTCGACCTCGCCGCCTCGGGCGTGGAGATGGCCGACCGGGCGTTCTGCCTGCACGCGGTGAAGCAGGCGGGCGTGGCGGCGATCCCGGTCTCGGCGCTCTACGAGGATGAGCCGGTTCCCAGCATCATGCGGCTGTGCTTCTCCAAGCGCGACGCCACCCTGGACGCCGGAATCGCGCGGCTGGCCAAGGCCCGCGAGCTTGCCAGGACGGGCAAGAAGGTCACAGCCTAGCCCAGGACGAGGCGGAGGGCCGGGCGCATGGGCGTGCTGGGGGATGCCAGGCTGGAGGCACTGGTCGGGCGGCTGCATGAGCAGAGCGCGGCGCAGGAGGCCGAGACCCACCGCTACTTCACCGAACGGGCCCAGCGGGGCGAGCTGTCCTGGGACGGCCTGGACGAACAGTCCCACCGCTTCATGGCCGACAAGCTGGTGGCCCTCGACCCGATCAAGGCCGAGTTCTGCCACCTGACCTGCCGGGCGCTCGGGGCCAAGCGGGTGGTCGAGGTGGGCACCTCGTTCGGGGTCTCCACCCTCTACCTGGCGGCCGCCGTGCGCGCCAACGGCGGCGGGGTGGTGATCGGCACGGAGCACGAGCCGGCCAAGGCCGCCGCCGCGCGGGCCACCTTCGAAGCCGCAGGCCTGGGCGAGCTCATCGACCTGCGTGAAGGCGACCTGCGCGAGACCCTGAAGGTCATCGAGGGGCCGGTCGACTTCGTGCTGATGGACATCTGGACCGAGATGGCGCGGCCGGCCATCGAACTGATCGCGCCCCACCTGCGGGTGGGCGCGGTCATCCTGGCCGACAACACCACCCAGGTCCGCCACGCCTATGGGCGCTTCTTCGAGTTCGTCGAAGACCCGAAGAACCGCCTGCGAACCATGACCCTGCCGTTCGAGGGCGGGCTGGAGTTCTGCGTGAAGGGCTAAGAATCCCTTCTCCCCTTGCGGGAGAAGGTGGCCTGCGAAGCAGGTCGGAAGAGGGGTCTCTCAGAAGGTCATGACGTCACGGCGGGGAGTTCGCCCCGATGGCCCGGCGCGACCCCTCATCCGTCAGCCTTCGGCCGACACCTTCTCCCGCAAGGGGAGAAGGTTGCACAAGTCAGCAGGTCGTGCCGCCGTCGACCACGATGGTCTGGCCGGTGGTCCAGGCGCCGGCGCGCGAGGCGAGGTAGATGGCCGCCCCCGCCAGGTCGTCCGGCTCGCCCAGGCGGCGCAGCGGCGTGCCGGATGAGGCGCGCTTCTCGCCCTCCGGGGTGTCCCACAGCGCCCGGGCGAAGTCGGTCTTCACGAGGCCCGGCGCGACGCAGTTGACCCGGATGTTATGCGGCCCCAGCTCCTGGGCCAGGTTGCGCGCCAGCTGCTTGTCGGCGGCCTTGGAGATGCAGTAGGCGCCGATCACCGTCGAGCC
>JAQGIX010000269.1 GCA_028290925.1 Phenylobacterium sp.
GCCTTGTAGAGGGTCTCGATGGTGAAGGTCGACTTGCCGCCGCCGGACACGCCGGTGATGCAGGTGAAGGTCGCCACCGGGATCTCGGCCGTCACGTGCTTCAGGTTGTTGCCGGAGGCGCCGACGACGCGCAGCACCTTCTTCTTGGAGATCGGCCGGCGCTCTTCCGGCACCTCGATCTCGCGGGCGCCCGACAGGTACTGGCCGGTCAGGCTGCGCGGCTCGGCCATGATGTCGGCGGGCTTGCCCTGGGCGATGATCTCGCCGCCGTGGACGCCGGCCGCCGGGCCCATGTCGATCACATAGTCGGCGGTGAGGATCGCCTCCTCGTCGTGCTCCACCACCAGCACCGAGTTGCCGAGGTCGCGCAGGCCCTTGAGGCTATGCAGGAGCCGGCTGTTGTCGCGCTGGTGCAGGCCGATGGACGGCTCGTCGAGCACATAGAGCACGCCGGTCAGGCCCGAGCCGATCTGGCTGGCCAGCCGGATGCGCTGGCTCTCGCCGCCGGACAGGCTGCCGGAGCCGCGGGAAAGGTTCAGGTAGTCGAGGCCGACGTCCACCAGGAACCGCAGCCGGTTGGTGATCTCCTTCAGGATCCGCCGGGCGATCTCCATCTGCTTGTCGGTGAGCCGGCCCTCGGCCAGTTCTTCGAACCACTCGCGGGCGTGCTTGATGGAGAGCTGGGAGACCTAGCCGATGTGCTTGCCGTCGATCTTCACGGCGAGCGCTTCGGGCTTCAGCCGGTAGCCGCCGCAGGCCTCGCAGGGCGTCTCGGACTGGAAGCGGCCCAGCTCCTCGCGCACCCACGACGAATCCGTCTCGCGCCAGCGGCGCTCCAGGTTCGGCAGCACGCCCTCGAAGGTCTTGTTGACCTCATAGCGCCGGGCGTTGTCGTCGTAGACGAAGCGGATCTTCTCATCGCCCGAGCCGTGCAGGATCACCTGCTTGGCCTGGTCGGGCAGCTTCCACCAGGCCTCGTCCATGGAGAAACCGTAGTGGCGGGCCAGCGCCTGCAGGGTCTGGGTGTAGAGCGGGGAGGGGCCGCGCGACCACGGCGCCACCGCGCCCTTGTGCAGGGTCTTGTCCTTGTCCGGGACCACCATGTCGGCGTCGAACGCCAGCTTGGCTCCCAGGCCGTCGCAGACTGGGCAGGCGCCGTAGGGGTTGTTGAACGAGAACAGCCGCGGCTCGATCTCGCTGATGGTGAAGCCGGACACCGGGCAGGCGAACTTCTCGGAGAAGATCAGCCGCCGGGGCTCTTGCTCGGTGGGGTCCTTGTCGGCCCATTCGGCCACCGCGATGCCATCGGCCAGCCGGAGCGCCGTCTCCAGGCTGTCGGCGTAGCGGCTCTCCAGGCCCGGCTTGGTGACCAGCCGGTCCACGACGATGTCGATGTCGTGCTTGAACTTCTTGTCGAGGGTCGGCGCGTCCTCGATCGGATAGAACTCGCCGTTGATCTTCAGCCGCTGGAAGCCGGCCTTCTGCCACTCGGCGATCTCCTTGCGGTACTCGCCCTTGCGGCCGCGCACCACCGGCGCCAGCAGGTAGATCCGGCTGCCCTCGTCGAGCGCCGACAGCTTGTCGACCATCTGGCTGACCGTCTGGCTCTCGATCGGCAGGCCGGTGGCCGGCGAATAGGGTACGCCCACCCGCGCCCACATCAGGCGCATGTAGTCGTGGATCTCGGTGACCGTGCCCACCGTCGAGCGCGGATTGCGGCTGGTGGTCTTCTGCTCGATGGAGATGGCCGGCGACAGGCCCTCGATGAGGTCCACGTCGGGCTTGCTCATCAGCTCCAGGAACTGCCGCGCATAGGCCGACAGGCTTTCCACGTAGCGGCGCTGGCCCTCGGCGTAGATGGTGTCGAAGGCCAGTGAGCTCTTGCCCGACCCCGAGAGCCCGGTCAGCACCACCAGCTCGCCGCGCGGGATGTCCACGCTGACGTCCTTGAGGTTGTGCTCTCGCGCGCCGCGCACGCGGATCAGGTTCTGGTGGTCGGCCATGTTTTCCCGGAAACACTCTTCGCGCGCCGAAGGTCCCCCCGCAGTGGGTCGGCGACGCCACAATGTAGGCGTCCGAGTCACCAGTTAACACGGGAACGCAACAGGAACAAATAGTCTGCGACCGTGCGCCGCCGGGACCCTGCTGACACCACGCTGTCAGCAGGCGCCTCAGGCGCGGGCGGCTCGGCGCGCGACCCAAAGGTAGAGCCCCGCCGCCGTCAGGGCGTAGACGCCGAGCGCCAGGGGCGTGGCGGGGGCGAAGGTCTCCGGGACCAGGGCGAGCGGCGCGCCGGCCCCGGTGAACACGATCAGGCCGGCGTGGGCCACGTTCAGCAGGCTGTCGCCGACGATGTAGCCGGAGACCAGCAGCACGCCGAGCCGCTTCAGGGCCTCGCTGTTCGGCTGGCGCGTCGCCCAGCGGTTGTAGGCGAAGCCCGAGAAGGCGCCGATGACCACCGGTACGGTGACGCTGGAGGGCAAATAGATGGCCAGCGCGGCGCCCAGCGGCGGAAGGCTGTAGCGGCCGCCGCGGCGCAGCAGCTCGTCGACCACCACCAGGGCCGCGCCCAGCAGCCCGCCGATGCCGATCAGCCCCCACTGCAGGTTCCCGCCGACCACGCCGGAGGCGATCGTGCTGATCAGCGTCGCCTGCGGGGCCGCCAGCGGCGTCGCCGAGATGCCGTGGATCGGCGCGCCGGCGAAGCCGTAGGCCTTGTTCAGCAGGTTGAGGATCACCGGGATCACCGCCGAGCCGGCGATCACCCCGATCACCAGGGCGACCTGCTGGCGCCACGGCGTGGCGTCCACCAGCTGGCCGGTCTTCAGGTCCTGCAGGTTGTCGTTGGCGCTTACCGCCACGGCGATCAGCACGCTGGTGACCAGCAGGGCGAAGGCGACCAGCGGCTTGACGTCGCCGCCCTTGAGCACCGGCAGGCCGATGGCCGCGATCACCAGGGCCGCGCCCAGCACCGACAGGATCGCCAGGCCCGAGACCGGGCTGTTGGACGAGCCCACCAGGCCGGCCATGTAGCCGCACACCGCCGCGACGGCGAAGCCGGCCACGGCGATATAGAGCACCGCGGCGACGGTCAGGGGGACCAGCAGGCCGCCCAGCGGACCGCCCGCCAGGAAGGCGGCCAGCAGCACCGCGATCGGCACGAGGCAGGCGAGCGAGGCCACCGCCATCACCCCGATCGGGATGTCCTGTTCGGTGCGCGGCAGCAGCCCGCCTTCGCCGGCCTTACGGCGCCGTTCGGCGGCGATCGCGGCGGCGATGCCGGTCCACAGCGGCCGGGCGAGCTTGGCCAGCGTCCAGAGCGCGGCGACGCCGATCGCGCCCGCCCCGATGAAGCGCACCTGATGGCGCCAGACGTCCGTCGCCCAGTCCGCGACCGGGCCGCTGGCGGGGTGCAGGGCGGTCAGCACCGGCACGGCGACGCCCCAGGTGATCACCAGCCCGGCCAGCATCGCCGCGCCCACGGCGACGCCCACCAGATGGCCGGCGCCGAACAGGGCGAGCGAGGCCTGCGCGCCCAGGCCCGTCGCCCCGCCGTTGGGGGTTCGGATATAGCCCGCGACTTCGCTGGCGAAGACACGGGTGGCGGTGATCAGCGCGTAGGCCGCGCCGGCCACCGCGCCGACGGTGATGGCCAGCAGGCCCAGCTTGCTGTCCGCCTCGGCCTCGGCGCCCGCGCCCTCCGAGCCGGAGCCGACGATCAGCACCTGGGCCGCGGCGACGCCCTCGGGGTAGGGCAGGTCCGACTGGGTGACCAGGGCCCTGCGAAGGGGGATCGTATACATCACCCCCAGCACGCCGCCGGCCGCGCAGACGCCGAAGGTCATCCAGAACGGGAAGCCGGTCCAGGCGCCGATCATGATCAGGCCGGGCAGGACGAACACCACCGAGGCCATCGCGCCGGCGGCCGAGGCGACCGTCTGGACGATGTTGTTCTCGACGATGGTCGAGTTGCGGAACGCCCGCAGCAGGGCCATCGAGATGACCGCCGCGGGGATCGAGGTGGCGAAGGTCAGCGCCACCTTCAGGCACAGGAACACATTGGCCGCGGTGAACACGAAGGTGATCAGCACCCCCAGCACCACGCCCCGCACCGTCAGCTCGACCCTCGGACGCTCCGCCGCTTCCACCGCCGCCATGTTGGTTCCACCCCTGAGCCCTTGACCAATTGGTTAGAGCCGGAAGCGGGGCCGCGCTCAAGAGCGGCTCGCGCGACCTGCAATCAGCGCGGGCGCTAAGAGGTCGGAAACCATGATTCGGCTATGCCTAGCGCAGGGACGAGGATCGCTTGTGAAAACGATTACGGTGAATTCCCGCAAGGGCGGCGCGGGCAAGACCACGGTCTCCGTGAGTCTGGCGATGGCCGCCCGGCAGGCCGGCCTCAGGGTCGTGCTGGCCGACATGGATCCGTTGCGCTCCTCGTCGGAGATTCTCCGGTCGCGGGCGGAAGCCTCCTCCATGCTGATCGAGACGAACGCGGGCAAACTCTGGGTGCTGCAGGAGAACTGCAAGCGCAACGGCTGCGACCTGCTGGTCATCGACACGCCCACCCATCCAGAGTCCGAGATCGTCCACTGCATGACCCACTCGGACCTGGTCCTGGCGGTGACGCGCCCGACGTTCCTGGACCTGGCCGCGATCAGGGACACGATCGCGCTTGTGCAGCGGACCCCGACGCCCGGGCTGGTCGTGCTCAACCAGTGCCCGCCCAAGCGCAACGGCGAGGAGAACCCGATCGTCCTCGACGCCATCCAACGGCTGAGATTCGGCAAGCTGCCGGTGGCGAAATCCGTGCTGCGGAGCCGCATCGCCTATCAGCACGCCTTCGCCAGCAACTGCGGCGTGACGGAGTGGGACGCGAACAGCGAAGCGGCGGCCGACGTGCTCTGGCTGCTCGCCGAGATCAGCAAGCACCTCGCCCTGGCGGCTCCGAAAAGCGTCCCCTTGCCGCGCGCGCTGCGGCGCCGACCGCAGGGGGTGTCGGCCGTGCGCGCGATGCAGACCGCGTTGAAGCGGCTCGTGTCCTAGGCTGCCGCTGGCTCGGCGCGGTCGATCCGCGCCGCGTAGCAGCCCATGCCGGCGTAGTGGGCGTGCAGGTAGGCGACCCCGTCGCGGCCGAGCAGCCGCTCGATGGCCGGCGCCAGGTCGGCGCCCGGCGCGACCTCGGCGTCCAGCATCATGCCCTCGTCGCTGAACGCCCGCAGTGAGATGTGCTGGCGCGCGGCCAGCGCTGGGGCCACCTCGTCCACATAGCGGGCGGTTTCGGTGATCCGCTCGTTGACGAAGATCGCGTGGCGGGCGCGGAACGGCGTGTCGGCGCTCTGGTGCTCGTAGTTCATCAGCAGCAGGGTGTCGCCGCGCCGGGCGTCGGCGAGGCTGAGCCGGCAGGGGAAGCCCTGGTCGGCATCGGCGGTGCGGCGCAGGATCCCGCGCTCCGCCAGCGCCTCGTCCGACAGCCCGAACAGCGGCTGGAACTCATCGACTGGCAGGCCGGAAATCACGAACGACATGGGGGTCTCGTCATGGGTCAGGCGGCGTCGTGGAAGATGACGCCAAGCGTGTGGCGCGATCCGGCCCGCAGGCGGCTCACGCCATGGCGCAGCATCACGCGATAGGGCCCGCGGCTCCCATGGACCGGGCGGTCGCGGACCGGGAACACCACCGCGTCGCCCTGGCGGAGCGGCACGACCTCGGCGCGGGACTGCATGCGCGGCCGCTGTTCGGTCAGCACGAACTCGCCGCCTTCGAAGTCACGGCCCGGCTCGGAGAGCAGGATCGCCGCCTGCAAGGGGAAGACGTGCTCGCCGTAGAGGTCCTGGTGCAGGCAGTTGTAGTCGCCCGGCCCGTAGCGGAGCAGCAGCGGCGTGGGCCGCGTCTGGCCGGCGGCGTGGCAGCGGGCGAGGTAGGCCGTGTGCTCGGCCGGATAGCGGGCGGCCGCGCCCAACGCCGCGCTCCAGCGGTTGGCGATCGCCGCGAGCGGCGGATAGAAGGCCGCCCGCAGCTCGGCGACGAGATCGGGCAGGGGATAGGCGAAGTAGCGGTACTCGCCGCGGCCGAAGCCATGCCGGGCCATCACCACCCGACTGCGGAACAGCGCGTCGTGGTCGTACTGGCCGGCCAGCGCGCGGCAGGTCTCCGGCGCCAGCAGCCCGCGGATCAGCGCGCAGCCGTGGGCGTCCAGCTCGGCCGCCAGGTCGACCCAGGGCAGCGCCGCGACGCGGGTCGCGAGATCAGGGTCGGCGAGGGCGGCGTCCATGGCCCGTTAGATCAGCCAGGGCGGCGCGACCTTCAATCCGGCAAGACGAACACAGGTCCGAAAGCCGCCGGCTTGACCGGCCAGTTCACAACTGTAATCTGGACGGAGTTTACGGATGTAGATTGGAACCTGCCGAATGCGTCGCCTCCTCCGCCTCGTCCTCGCCGCCTTCAGCTTCGCCTACGCCACGGCGGCCGGCGCCGGAATCACGGTGGTCGAGACCGGCCCGGCCCAGCAGTACGACGTCCAGCGGCTGGTGCTGCATTCCGACCGCATCGACCGCGACTTCCTGATCGAGGTGACCTCGCCGCGCATCCCGATCCTGCCCGGCCAGAAGATGCCGGCGATCTATGCGCTGGACATGGGCTATTGGATCGCCGGGCCCGCAGGCCGGATGCTCAGCACCTCGGGCGCCATGCGCCCGGCCTATGTGATCGCCATCGGCTATCTCCCGGGCAAGGAAACGGCCCGCAACATCGACCTGGTGCATCCGAAGTTCACCCGGGGCGGCGAAACCTTCGGCGGCGGCGGCGCTGCCTTCGAGGCCGTGCTGCTCGACGAGATCAAGCCGCTGCTGGAGGCGCGCTACCCGCTCGATCCGAAGCGGGCCTTCCTGTTCGGCCATTCCTTCGGCGGCCTGTTCGCCGCCGAGGTGCTCGCCGATCGGCCCGAGGCCTTCGCCGGCTACCTGATCGGCAGTCCGTCGGCGATGGAGGACCCCTCGCTCCGCGCGCGCCTCGCCGACGCGGCCCGGAACGGCGCGAAAGGCCGCCGGGTCTATGTCGCCTGGGGCGCCAGGGAAGCCCCCCGCATCCTGGACGGCGGCGCCCTCGTCGCCGACGCGCTGGCCCGCGGCGGCGTCACCCTGCGGCGCCAGGTCTATGCGGGCGAGACCCACGCCTCCTACTATCCGCTGCTGATCGCCGAGGCCTTTCCCTGGCTGCTGCCGAAGCCGCCGGAGCATCACGCCATCGCCTTCGATCCGGCGCTGGCCTCCCGCTACGTGGGGACCTACCGCCTGGCCGACGGCCGCACCGCGACGGTCTATCTGAAGGACGGCCACTACCTGATGGGTCGACTCACCGACATGCCGGCGGTCGACCTGTTCCCGGAGACCAAGACCGACTTCTTCGTGAAGGGCTTCGACGCCCAGGTGCTGTTCGATGCGGGCCCTGGTCCGTCGCCCGGCCTGACCCTGAGGGCCGGCGGGACGGACGCCCGCGCGGTGCGCGTGCCCTAGGCGCCGACCAGGGCCATCTGCGGGGGCGGCGGCGCGGTGGCGGCCTCCTCCAGCAGCCAGTCGCGGAACCGGGCCAGGCCGCGCTTCGGCGTCGCCTCCGGCAGGATGAGCTGGAAACGGTTCGGCGTGCGGATGAAGCCGAACGGCGCGACCAGCCGTCCCGCGGCGATGTCGGCCGCCACGTAGATCCAGGGGATGATCCCCACGCCCAGCCCCGCCGCCACAGCCTCCAGGGTGTAGAAGATGTGCTCGTACTCGCGGTGCTCGGCGGCTTCGGGCAGCAGCACGCCGGACTGCGCCGCCCATTCGGCCCAGGCCTGCGGGTGCGAGCGGGTGTCCAGGCGCGGCAGCGCCGCCAAGTCGTGCAGGGTGACGCCGGCCCGCAGCGCCGGCGACAGCACCGGGCCCGCGAAATTGTCGAACAGCGGGATCACGGTCCCGCCCTCGACGCTCGCCGTCTCCTCCAGGCGGATGGCCGCGTCGAACGGCTCGCGGGCGAAGTCCACCGGGCGATAGGCTTCGGTCACCCGGATCGACAGCTCGGGATGGCGGGCGTGGAAACCGGAGAGCCGCGGGATCAGCCACTTCATGGCCAGGGTGCCGACGCAGGAGACGTGGATCTCGCGGTCGGCCGCGGCGCGGACATCGTCGAAGCTGCGCTCGATCTCGTCGAAGGTGGCGCCCAGCGACCGGGCCAGGCGCTCGCCGGCGTCGGTCAGCCGCAGGTTGTTGCGCGGTCCGTGCGTCAGCCGCGCGCCGCACAGCCGCTCCAGGCCGCGCACCTGGCGGCTCACCGCCCCATGGGTGACGCACAGCTCGTCGGCGGCCAGGCTCATCCGCCCCAGGCGCGCGAAGGCTTCGAAGGCCCGCAGGGCGGTCAGCGGCAGGTGTCGGCGCTTGGGCATCTGTGCCCTCTGCTCACAATGCGCTGCAGCATCGGGGCGCCGCGCCCTAGGTGCAAACGACATCTCAGCCGCTGGTCCGTGAGCTTAGATCACAGACCAGCGCACCGCTAGCGCCCGTCCATCCGCGGCGGCGGACCGAGCGCCGAACGCGGCAGGTGATGCCGTTCGGCGACGTGCAGGCGCAGCATCCACCACGCGAGCGCGGCGAGGTGATCCACGCGGCGGCGAAGGCGGCTCGCGCGGTTCGCGGCCGCAGCGGCCGGCGAGAGCTGATGCAAGGTCATGGAGAGGCTCCGCGATCTTTCGAGCATCGCGGGCGGGCCGGGCCCGGACAAACGACATCTCCGCCGCCGGCCTGGGCCCTGGGATCACAAGACGAGCCCGTCCGGACGCGGGGTCCGGACGGGCTCCCGGCCTACTGCCGATAGCTCAGGCGGAAGTAGATGAAGCGGCCCGGCACGTCATAGACGTTGGGGTCGAAGTTGTTCAGGTCGCAGCTGATGCAGCCGGGCGGGTCCTTGTCGAGCAGGTTGTTCGCCCCGAGCGCCAGCTGCAGGCCGTTGGTCACGAAGCTCGGCGTCCAGCGGATCTGCGCGTCCACATAGGTCCTGGCGGGCATCTTGTTGTTGTTGGCCGAGGTCTCGACCACCGCCGAGATGTAGCGCAGGCCGACGGTGGCGCCCCAGTCGGCCTTGTCCCAGTCGACCATCAGATTGGACTTGGTCTTGGGAAAGGCCTGGCTCGGGCTTCCCCGCTCCGTGCCCTCGCGCTTGATGGGCTGGAAGCCGGAGGAGGTGGGCTGCAGCTCGGTGAACTCCAGCAGCCGGGTGGTATAGGAGCGCGCGGCGAAGCGGCCCCACGCCCAATCGGGCGAACGCCACATCAGGTTCAGGTCGAGGGAGCGCGTGTTGATCCCGCCGATGTTGATCAGCGGGTTGGTGATCCCCGAGATGGCGCCCGAGGCCGTGCGGTTGATGGTGGCGCACGACAGCGCGTCCCCGGTCTGGGCGCAGCGGTCCAGCAAGGTCTGTCCGCTCAGCGCCTGGATCGCGCCATCCAGCTTGATGTCCGAATAGGCGAGCTCGACGGAGCCGCCGTCCGCCCAGCTGGCCTGGCGCAGGAAGCGGGGCTCCCAGACGAAGCTGTAGTTCCAGCCCTTGCTGGTCTCGGGCTTGAGGTTGCGGTTGCCGCTGGTGATCACCGGCAGCTGCGGATTGAGCTGCACGTAGGAGCCGTTGGCCGGCACGCCGCGGGCGGCGCAGTTGGTGCGCACCGCGGCGCTGGCGGGCGGACCGCCGGCCAGGCCCAGCAGGTCCGAGCAGGGGTCGTTGACCGTCTGGTCGAAGCGCGAGGCGGTGCCGAACAGCTCGCCGATCGTCGGCGCGCGGAAGCCCTGGGCGTAGGAGCCGCGGAACAGCACGTCCTCGACCGGCCGCCAGGTGAGGCCGGCCTTGTAGGTGGAATCGCTGCCTGACGTGGAATAGTCGAACCACCGCCCGGCCACCGAGGCGTCCAGCCGATACAGGAACGGGGCGTCCTTGATGATCGGGATGCGAAGCTCGCCATAAGCTTCCTTCACGGTGATCGAGCCGCTCGCCGGCTGGGCCGGGATGTCCGAGGAAAGGCCCTCCACCACCAGGGCGTCCGGCTGGAAGTAGCCGAGCGTGCGCCGGTGCTCGAGGCCCACGGCGAAGGCCAGCGGCCCGGCGGGCAGGGTGAACAGGTCGCCGGTCAGGTTGGCGCTGATGTCCTGCAGCTCCTGTTGGGAGGAATCATGCTCGGTGAAGCCGATGTAGTTGAGCATCGCCGGGGTGATGGTGCCGAGGCCTCCGAAGATGTTGAAGGGCACGCATGCGCCCGTGCAGGCCGAGACCGGACCCAGCGCCTGCTGCACCCGCTGGGCGTTGATGTTTCCGGTGAAGGTCTGGTCGGCGTGGTTGCGCGACCAGCTGGCGTTGACGTCCCAGTGCCAGTCGCGGCCAATAACCGGCACGTCGCCGTAGAAGCTGCCCATGACGTTCCAGGTGTCGACCGTCTGCTCGTAGTGACGCGGCCCGGCCTCGACCATCCGCCGGCCGACGAACGAATAGGTGCCCGGCTGGAGGGTGAAGCCGAACGGGTTGTAGGGGTTGGTGACGTCGATGTTCACCGTGTCGAGCAGGTTGCCGTTGCCGGCGTCCGGGCCGACGAACAGCGGCAGGGGCGCGGCCTGGTTGGCCGACTTGCGCTCCACGAAGGAAGCCCGCGCCCGGAAGTGCACCTTGTCGGTCAGGTCCTGGGTCACCGAGGCGAAGGCGCTCACCCGCTGCAGCGGCGTCAGGATGTAGTTGAAGGGCTGGAAATCGAAGCGGTCGGCCGTGCTGAAGGCCTTGTAGCTGCCAGCCGGGCTGGTGGGATCGGAGGGTATGTAAATCGGCCGCTGGCCCGGCTGCAGCGCCTGGCGGAGGGTGAGGTCCAGGTCCTGGTTGGTGTTGGGGTCATGAACGATGACCCGCGCGTTCGGGGTGCCTGAACTGCAGCCGCCTTGGAGGCAGGAGGTGGCGTAGGGGTTCGGGAAGCGCGAGATGTCGCGGTCGCCGGACGACACCGGATCCTGCTTGAAGTAGCCGCCGCCGATGACGATGGCGGTGCCCGGCTGGGAAACGCCCCACGAGAGGTTGTAGTCCTGGGTCAAGCCGTCGCCCTGGCCGAACTGGCCGACCTCGGCGGTGGCCTGGAAGCCGTCCTGACGCTGCTTGGTGATGATGTTGACGACCCCGGCGATGGCGTCGGAGCCGTAGATCGGCGAGGCCCCTTCCTGCAGCACCTCCATGCGGTCGATCATCGCGGTCGGGATGGTGTTCAGGTCGACCGCGCCCGGCACGCCGGAGGCCGAGGCGCCGCTCACCCACCGCTGGCCGTCGACGAGGACCAGCACCCGGCGCGAGCCGAGGTAGCGCAGGTCGATCTCGGCCGAGCCCGCGCCCACGCCGCCGCCGTCGGGCGGATTGCCCGAGTTGCCGGAGTTGTTGAACTTCGCATTCAAGCCGCCGCCTGCCGACGGAATCCGCTGCAGGACGTCGACCGTGGACATGAGGCCGCTCTTGGCCACCTGTTCCTGGTCGATCTGGATCACCGGCTGGTCGCGTTCGAGCGGGCTGGTGCGGATGCGCGAACCGGTCACCACGACTTCGGAGACCGCGGCCGGCTGGGCGTGGGCCACGCCCAGGCTGCCGCCGGTGGCCAGCGCCGTCACGCCCATCAGGACGATACGAGATAGGAGTTTCATGCTGCTTCCCCCTGGAGACGACGGCCATCCGCCAGCGGGCGCCGAAGGATAGTCAATCGCCAGTTGTGGGGGGAGGATGCCCCGCTCTGTTGCAGAACTGTCAAGCTTGGCGCCCGAACTGCACCCGCGTACCGGCGTTTTGCAATGAAGGGGCGCCCTGAAGGACACAGCCGCCCGCGGCGACCGGCCTAGAACCGCTTCCCCCACGCCACGGCGAATCGCACCTGGCCGTCGGCGTCGTGGCGCGCGGTCCCGACCGGCAGCAGATAGGCGGCCTCCAGCTCCAGCTCGCCGGGCGCCCGGCCGGGCCGGCCCTCCCAGCGCACCACGGGCCCCACGAAATGGCCCTGCCGGCCGCCCAGCGCGCGGCTGGTCCCGAGGTCGCCGAACGCCTGCAGTCCGACCCGCAGGTCGTGGCCGGCGTCCACCGTGCCCTGCGCCGCATAGCCGAACGCCATGGCGCCTTCGCCGGGACGGTTGGTGAGCGCTTGCCGGGCGACCACGTTGAGCAGGCCCTGCACCGGCCCGAACGGGCGGGCCAGCAGCAGCTTCGCCTCGACCACGCCGGACTCGTTGTGGATGCGCTGCTCGTATTCCAGGTAGGCGCCCACATCGACGCCGGTCCCGGGGACCTGGCCCAGATCGGCCACGCCTTCGACCGCCACAGCGTCCAGCTTGCGCCGGGCACCCGGCTGGTCCTCGAATTCCGCCAGCACCGCCAGGCTGAGCCGGTCGTTCACCCCATGCTCCACCTCGACCACGGCGGCGGAGTCGCCGTTCGCCGCCCCGCCGGTCAGCCGGCCGCCGCGCACCTCCAGTTCGGTGACCCCCTTCTCGACGAAGGGCGAATAGACCTGGTTCGCCAGGCCCGGCGCCGCGGCCGCCGCGCCCGCCCATCCGGCCATCATCGCCGCCGCCAGTCCCAGCCTCATGCCTCGCATGTCCCACCCCTTTGTTGCGAACCATTCGCATATCGTGTTGCGAATGATTGTCAATTGCGGGAGAGCGAAGGCCTGACGGATCGGAGGAGCCGCATGGATCTGGTCGGGCCGCTGACGCGCCGGACCTGCGCCTTCATGGGCGAGCTGCAGCCCGAGACGCCGTCTGGCGTGTTCGCCGTCTTCGCCGGGCCGTCGCGACCACGGCCGTCACGACGCCTTCCGCTCAGGCGCGCTTGTTCAGGGTGATGGCCGAGCCGTCCGACGGCTTGTCGGTGCGTTCGCCCGAGGGGCCGTAGGCGGCGGAGCCCTTGTGGCGCTGGGCGGCGACTTCCTCGGCGATGGCCCGGACCAGGCCCTCGGTGACGATCTTGGCGGCCTCCAGGGAGCGGGCCTGGCGGGCCAGCACGGCGTCGAAGGCCTCGGTGGCCCGGGTCAGCTTGGTGCGCTCGACGAGCGAGGCCCCGGCGATCAAGCTGGGATTGGCCCGCACCTTGGCGGACTCGTGCCGGTAGAGATTGGCGAGCCGCGAAGTCTCCTCGATGTGGTTGGCGGCGTCCTGCGGCCGGTGCTGCTCGAAGGCCAGCGCCTGGGCGGCCACCAGCTCGGTCAGGCGCTCGGTGAGGATGGTCAGCTGATCCACACGGTCAGCGGCGTTTTCTGCGGCGAGCGCCATTACTTGAGACCCTGAAGCTTGAGCATTTCGCGCTCGACGGCCGGCGCGATGCCGATGCCGCCGGTCTTCGACATCTGCTTGGCCATGGCGTCGGTGAGCACCGAGCGGAACATCTCCTCGCCCGGGCCGCCGCCGAACGGGCCCTCGGTGGAGAGGCCGGAGAACATCTGCTGCATCATCGAGGAGAGGAACGTGGCCTCGAAGTCCCGGGCGGTCTGCTTGATCTGGCCGCGCTTGGCGAGGTCGGCGGCCGAGACAACCGGGGGCGCCGCGCTGAGCGCGGGGGCGACCAGGATCGGAGAGAAGTCGCTCATCTAGAGCACCTCGATGTCGGCTTGCAGGGCGCCGGCCGCCTTGATGGTCTGCAGGATGGAGATCATGTCGCGCGGCGTGACACCCAGCGCGTTCAGGCCCGAGACCAGGGTGGCCAGCGACGCACCCGACCTCACCGTCAGGAACTGCTTGCCCTTCTCCTCGTCCACCGAGATGTCGGACTGCGGCACCACCGCGGTGTTGCCGGTGCGGGCGAAGGCCGGCGGCTGGCTGACCGCGGGGGTCTCGCGCACCGTGATGGTCAGGTTGCCCTGCTGGATGGCGACGGTCGAGACCCGCACGTTCTCGCCCATGACGATGACGCCGGCCACCTCGTCGATGACCACCTTGGCCGGGGAGTCGGGCTCGACGGCGAAGTTCTCCACCAGGGTCACGAAGCCCATCATGTCCAGGCCGGCGGCCGGCCGGATGGCCACGATGGTCGGGTTCTCCGCGAAGGCCGTGCCGGGATAGCGGGCGTTGATCACCTCGGCGATCCGGTGGGCCGTGGTGAAGTCCGGGTTGTGCAGGGTCATGCGCAGGATCTGCATGGCGTCGAAGTTGAAGGCGATCTCGCGCTCGATGATCGCCCCGCCGGCGATGCGACCGGCGGTGGGCACGCCCTTGGAGACCGTGGAGCCCGAGGCCCCCGAGGCGCTGATCGAGCCGGTCTGCACCGTGCCCTGGGCCACCGCATAGGTCTGGCCGTCGGCGCCCAGCAGCGGGGTGACCAGCAGGGTGCCGCCCAGCAGGCTCTTGGCGTCGCCCATGGCCGAGACGTTGACGTCCACATGGGCGCCGGCCGCGCCGAAGGCCGGCAGCTTGGCGGTGACCATCACCGCGGCCACGTTCGTGGTGTTGAGGTTGGTGTTGCGGGTGTTGACCCCCAGCCGCTCCAGCATGGCCTCCAGGCTTTGCTGGGTCATCGGCGCGTTGCGCAGCGCGTCGCCCGTGCCGTTCAGGCCGACCACGATGCCGTAGCCCACCAACTGGTTGTCGCGGACGCCCTCGAAATCGACGATGTCCTTGATCCGCGACTTGGCGAAGGCCGGCGCCGCGGAGACGGCGAGGGTCGCGAGACTGACGGCAAGGAGGCGGAGGAATTTACGCATGGCCACCGGCGAAGCTGCTTCACCCGCACCCATGCGACGGTCGTGCCAGGCCATGCAGCTCGAAAAGGTCAGTAAATTCAGTGGAAAATGAGTCGGGCGGCGGGTCGGGAACGCCGCGTCGGCAGAATTTGCCCGGCATTAACCATACCGCAAGCTTGCCGGCCGGACTCTCGTCTTCACGCGTAGGGGTTTAGAGTCGGCGCATGAAGGTCAACGGCACGGGTGGGGTCGGACAGGCGGGGGGATCGCGCGGCGCGCGGGCGGGCGGCGGCGAAGGTTTCCGGCTCCCCTCGACGGGCGGCGCCGCCGGCCCCAGCCAGAGCGCTGGCGTCTCCACGGCCAACGCCGTGATGGGCGTCGAGGCGCTGATCACCCTGCAGGACATCGGCGGGCCGCTGGAGCGCCGGCGCCGCGCCGTGGGCCGGGCCGGGCGCATCCTCGACGTCCTCGACGAGGTGAAGATCGCCCTGCTCGAGGGGCGTCTCGCCGGCGAGACGCTCAAGCGCCTGCAGCGCGCCGTCCGCGAGCAGCGCGCGACCACCGAGGATCCGCGCTTGGAGGAGCTCCTCAATGAAATCGAGACCCGCGCCGCCGTCGAGATCGCCAAGCTGGAGCCCGCCCGTGCGGCCTAATCGCACAAGGGCTACGCGGTGTGATTTGAAACCGATGTTCGTTTTGCTATAAGCCGCCCGCGTGCCGCGCCGAGGTTCAGGGGGCTCGAGGTGTCCATGAAAACAGCCGCAGTTCTGGCTGCAGTATCTGAATACCGTCCTTCCGAGGACGAGGAATTCATGAACGATCGCCAGCTAGAGTATTTCAAAGAGAAACTTCTAAATTGGAAAGAGGAAATTCTCAGGGAATCTCGTGAGACCCTGACGCACCTACAGAGCGAAACTGAGAACCATCCCGATCTCGCGGATCGCGCCTCCTCGGAGACCGACCGAGCTCTGGAGCTGCGCACCCGTGACCGCCAACGCAAGCTGATTTCCAAGATCGACGAGGCGCTGCGGCGCATCGAAGAGGGGTCTTATGGCTACTGCGAAGAGACGGGCGAGCCGATCGGCGTCGCACGCCTGGAAGCCCGCCCGATCGCCACCCTGAGCCTCGAAGCCCAGGAGCGCCACGAGCGCCGCGAGCGTGTGCATCGCGACGACTGAGGCCGCGAACCGGCCTTTCGACTGACTGCGCGGCCCCGCAAGGGGCCGTTTTTGTTTGCCTCCCATCAAGGGCGGGAAGGCTCAGGTGATCCGCGCCACCGCCGGCGACGCGTCCGGTCCCGGCTGGGCCATGGCCAAGAGCGCCGGGATGATCTCCTCCACCCGAGCCACCGAGCGCCAGCAATCCATGAACCCCGGCGGGGTGAGGTGCTCGTCGACGGTCATCTGGAACAGCTCGAACAGCGGCCGCCAGAAGTCGCGCGGGTTGTAGAACACCACCGGCTTGGTGTGCAGCTCCAGCCGGCGCCAGGAGAGCAGCTCCACCACCTCCTCCAGGGTGCCGATGCCGCCGGGCAGGATCACGAAGCCGTCGGCGTGCTCGAACATCATCTGCTTGCGCTGGTGCATGGAGGTGACCACCGCGTGCTCGACGCTCTCCAGCGCCCGCTCGCGGCCCACCAGGAAGTCGGGGATGATGCCCAGCACCCGGCCGCCGGCCTCGTGCGCGCCGCGCGCGCAGGCGCCCATCAGGCCCACGCCGCCGCCGCCGTAGACCAGCCGCAGGTCGGCCTTGGCCAGCGCCAGGCCCAGCGCCTTGGCCGCGGCCAGGAAATCCGGGTCGGCGGCCTCGGACGAGCCGCAGAAGACGCAGATCGAGTCCAGACCGTCGCGGCGATGCGCCATGTCCATGATAACTCCCGGCGGGCCCGGCGCTTGCCGGCGCGCCTCGAAGGCCCGATTAGCTATGGCTGAGGTTAAGGAGATTCAAGCGCGCCGTGTTCCCTAAAACCGCGACCCTCCTCGGCCTTTCGACGCTGGTCCTCCTGGGCGGCTGGGGGAAGGCGCCGCCGGCCGCCCCGGATGCGGCCCAGGCCGGCGCCGGGGCCGACTACGCCGCGCCCCCCAACGTCGTCGCGGTCCGCGCCGAGGCCGGCCATCTCGTGGTCAGCGGGACCGCCCCGCCCGGCGTGCAGGTCCGGCTGGGCGCGCCACAGGGCGGCGCCCTGTTCGCCAAGGCCGATGCGGCCGGGCGCTGGAGCCTCGCCCTGCCGCCGTCCACGGAGGCGCGGATCTGGGGCCTCTCCGACAAGCTGGGCGGCCGCCAGGCCCAGGCGCAGGGCTATCTGGTGCTCACGCCGCAAGGCCGCGCGGCTCTGCTCAGGGCCGGCGCCGGGGCGCTGCGGCTCGATCCGCTGCGCTCGCCGGCGCTGGGCGCGCTCGACTTCGACAACGAGGGCGGGGCGGTGGTCTCCGGCTTCGCTCCGCCCGACAGCCTGGTGTTCCTGCGGCTCGACGGCCGCCAGATCGCCGAGGCCCGCGTCGACGCCGCCGGCCGCTACGCCGTCGCGCTCGCCCAGGCGATCCCACGCGGGACGCACGCCCTGGAGGTCGCCGGCGACACCTTCACCAACACCGCCCAGGTGGAGGTCGCCGCCGCCCAGCCCCTTGCCGCCGGCCCGCTGCGTAGCCAGTTGTCCAAAGGCGGCCCGCGGGTCGACTGGCTGACGCCTGGGGGCGGTGTGCAGTCCACCGTCCTCCTGGACTGACGAAGGAATCCGGATTGGCCCACATCCATGCCGCGGCCGCGCGGTCGAGAGAACCGGGAGGCGTGGCGCCGGCCAGCGTGACCTTCAACTTCTGGACGTCCATGCGCGACCTCTGGCGGCTGGTGCTGCGCTCCGGGGCGCCGCAGCTCTCCCTGCGCCTCACCGCGGCGCTCGGCCTGGTGTTCCTCGGCAAGCTGTTCGGCGTCTGGTCGCCGGTGGTGCTGGGCGACGCGATCAACAGGCTCGCCCCGCGGGGCGGCGCGCCTTCCTTTTCGCTGTTCGTGGCCGGCGCCCTCGCAGCCTCGGCGCTCAGCCTGGCCGCCGCCTTCGCCCCCTATCTGCGCGACGCGATCTTCCTGAGGGTCTCCCAGGCCACCATGGCCAAGGCGGCGGTGGAGAGCTTCCAGCACGCGCTCGGCCTGTCGCTGGACTTCCACCAGACCAAGCGCATGGGGACCCTGTCGCGGATCATCGACCGCGGCGCGCGCTCCACCGACTTCCTGATCCGCAGCGTGGTGTTCAACATCGGCCCGACCCTGGTCGAGCTGGTGCTGGCCATCGGGGTGATGGCGTTCAAGCTCGGCTGGGCCTTCTCCGCCATCACCTTCGCCACCATCGCCGTCTACGTCGCGGTGACCTTCAAGATCACCGATTGGCGCCTCAGCCACCGCCGCGCGCTCAACGAGACCGACAGCCGCGCCGCCGGCCTCTCGGTGGACGCCCTGATCAACTACGAGACGGTCAAGACCTTCGGCGCCGAGGGCCGGGTGGTCGGCGGCTATGCGCGGGCCATGGACGACTATGTGGAGGCCAGCGTCCAGGCCAACACCTCGCTCAACCTGCTGAACGGGACCCAGACCCTGATCATGCAGCTCGGGCTGGCGGTCATGACCGTGACGGCGGGGCTCTGGGTGGTGCACGGCCAGATGACCGTCGGCGGCATCTTCACGGCCAGCCTGCTGATCCGCAGTCTCTACCAGCCGCTCGGCATGCTGGGCTTCAACTACCGCGAGATCCGCCAGGCCTTCATCGACATGGAGCAGATGGTGGAGCTGCTGGACGTGGCGCCGCAGATCACCGACGCCGAGGCGCCCAAGGACCTGCCGCCGGCCCGCGGGGAGGGCGCGTCGCTGGCCTTCGAGGACGTCAGCTTCCGCCACGACGCCCGCTCGGTCGGCCTCACCGACGTCAGCTTCCACGTGCGGCCGGGCGAGACGGTGGCCCTGGTCGGCCCTTCCGGCGGCGGCAAGACTACGGCCGCGCGGCTGGCCATGCGGCTGATCGATCCGCAGGAAGGCCGCGTGGTGATCGACGGGCTCGAGCTGAAGCAGGTCCGGCTGGCCTCGCTGCGCGGCGCGATCGCGCTGGTCCCGCAGGACGTGGCCCTGTTCAACGAGACCCTCTACGCCAACGTCGCCTTCGCCCGGCCGGACGCCACGCCGGACGAGGTCCGCAAGGCCGCCGAAGCCGCCGAGCTCGGCCCGTTCCTCGACGGCCTGCCGCAGGGGCTCTCGACCCTGGTCGGCGAGCGGGGGCTGAAGCTCTCCGGCGGCGAGCGCCAGCGGGTGGGCATCGCGCGCGCCCTGCTGGCCAACCCGCGCCTGCTGATCCTTGACGAGGCCACCAGCGCCCTCGACGGCCCCACCGAGGCGGCGATCCAGGAGACCCTGCGCAAGGTGCGCGCCGGCCGCACCACACTGGTCATCGCCCACCGCCTCTCGACCATCGTCGACGCCGACCAGATCCTGGTCCTGCGCCGCGGCAAGATCGTCGAACGCGGAACCCACGCCGAACTGCTGGCGAGCACGGGCGAATACGCCGCCCTGTGGCGCAGGCAGACGCGGGAAAATTGATGAAGTGTCCTTCTCCCGCAAGGGGAGAAGGGCGTGGCCGCTACTCCGCCGCCTGCGGGATATCGTTGCTGGGCGCCGGCTGCGGGACGGCTTTCGGCGCCAGGCCCAGGCTCTTGCGGCCCCAGCCCCACATCCGTCCGAACCGCTCGGCCATGATCTTCGGCGCGGCCAGCAGCACCGGCGTCAGCACCAGGGTCAGCAGGGTCGAGAACGACAGGCCCCAGACCACCGCGCCGGAGAGCTGCACCCACCATTCGGAGCCGGGCGCCTTGTACTCCAGGTGGCCGCCGCGGAAGTTCGGGTGGATCTGGAACATCAGCGGCAAGAGGCCCACCACCGTCACCACGGTGGTCAGCATCACCGGCCGGAACCGCTGCGCGGCGGCCCGCACCGAGGCCTCGTCGGCGGCGAAGCCCTGCCGCCTGAGCTGGTAGAAGGTGTCCACCAGCACGATGTTGTGGCCCACCACCACGCCGGCCAGCGCCACGACGCCGGTGCCCAGCATGATCACCGAGATGTAGTCGAAGGTGTGCAGCAGGTTGATCTGCACGCCCAGCAGCACGCCGACGGTCGACAGCGCCACCGCCGAGAGGGTCACCACCACGCCGTAGAAGCTGTTGAACTGCCACAACAGGATCACGCCCATCATGAACAGCGAGGAGAGCATCGCCACCATGAAGAAGGCCTGCGCCTTCTGGCCTTCCTCGTCGGCGCCGCGGAACTTCCAGCGCACGGAGGAATCCAGCCCGGCGCTCTGCAGCCAGGGCTTCAGCACGGCGATCTTCTGGTTGGCGGCCACGCCCGGCCGGGCGTTGGCCTGGATGACGATCACCCGCTGGCTGTCGCGCCGCTGGATGGTGGTGACCTGCTGGGCGGGCTCCGGCCGGACGAAATAGCTCGCCGGCACCGGCCCGGTGGGCGTGGAGATCTTCAGGGCCTGGAAGGCCCCGATATTGCGCGCCTCGGCCGGGAAGCGGACCCGGATGTCGAGCTCGTCGTTGGCGTCGTCGGGCCGGAAGCGGCCGGCCAGCACTCCGCCGGTGACGAACTGGATCGCCTGGCCCACGGAGACCACGTCGACGCCATAGCGGCCGGCGGCCTCGCGATCGACCGTCAGGTTCCACTGGATACCGGGCGAGGTGCGGTTGTCCTCCATGTCCTTCAGCTGCGCATCGCCGCCGAGCTTGGCCTTGACGATGTCGGCCGCGCGATTGAGCGCGTCGGGATCGCGGCCGCGCAGCTCCACCTGGACGTCCTTGCCGGTGGGGGGGCCGCCCTGCGGCTCGCGCACCTCGGTCTGGATGCCGGGGAGGTCGGCGAGGCGCTCGCGCACCACGCCGGCGATCTGGGCGCCGCGCAGGTGCAGCGCCTTGCGCGCCTCGTAGTCCTCGAACTCCACCTGGATGCGGCCCACGGTGTCGTTGGGCGGGCCGCCGTTGGAGCCGGTGGCGGTCAGCGGGCCGGAGCGCACATAGAGCGACTTGATGCCCTTGATGCCCACCAGCTTGCGCTCGACGCTGGCGACCAGCTGGTCGTCGGCCTCCACCGACAGGTTGCCGCGCGCCTTGACCCAGACGGTGACGAACTCCGGGTCTTCCTTGAGGAAGAACTCGGTGGCGTGCTTGCCGGACCCGAACCAGACCACGACGCCGACGATGATCGCCAACGCGACCGCCGAGGTGCGCAGCGGGTGGCGGCCAAGCGTCGCGATCATGCGCGCGTACCAGCCCATGAAGCCGCGCATCTCCTGCGGGTCGCCGTGCTCGGACTTGTGGATTTCGGCGAGCATCGCGGCGTCGACCGCGGCCTTGCGCCCGAAGATCGAGCCCAGCGCCGGCGTGAAGATCAGCGCCACGAAGATCGACGATCCCAGCACGAAGAACAGGGTCAGCGGGATGAAGCTCATGAACTTCCCGGCGATCGAGTTCCAGAACATGAACGGCACGAAGGCGCACAGCGTGGTGAGCGTGCCGTTGACCACCGGCCAGAACATCCGCTTGCCGGCCGCGGCGAAGGCCTCCTCCTTGGGCAGGCCCTCGGCCATCTTCCGGTCGGCGTACTCGACCACCACGATGCCGCCGTCGACCAATATCCCGACCGCCAGCACCATGCCGAACATCACCATCTGGTTGAGCGTCACGCCGCGGGCGTTGAGCATCATCAGGGCGATCAGGAAGCAGACCGGGATGGCCACGCCGACCATCAGCCCCTGGCGCACGCCCAGGCTCCCCACGACGATCAGCATCACCAGCAGGGTGGCGGTCAGCAGGCCGGATTCCAGCACCAGCAGGGTGCGGCCGATGAAGTCGCTCTGGTCGTAGGCGAAGTCGGCGTGGACCGTGGAGGGCCAGTTCTTCTCGTCGGCGAGGACCGCGGCGCGCACCTGGGCGGTGGTGTCGAGGACGTTGGCGCCGATCCGCTTGACCACGTCCAGCGAGAACGCCCGCTCGCCGTTGTAGCGGGTGAGCGAGGTGGCCTCCTTGAAGGTCCGGTGCACCTCGCCGATGTCGCCGATGGTCACCAGCCGGTCGCCGCTCTTCTTGATCGGCAGGGCCAGGATGTCGGCGGGATTGACCACCACCCCCGGCACCTTGACCGCGAACTTGCCGGAGCCCGACTCCAGGTCGCCGGCCGGCACCAGCTGGTTGTTGCGCGCGATGACGCTGCCGAGCTCGCTGGTGGTGACGTTGTAGGCCTCCATCCGCAGGGGATCGATGCTGACCTCCAGCATCTCGCTGCGCGCGCCGCTCATGTCGGCCTGTAGCACCCCGGGCAGGGTCTGCAGGCGGTCCTGCAGGTCGCGGGTCAGGCGATAGAGCTCACGCTCCGGGGCGTTGCCGTGCAGCACCACGCCGATGACCGGCTGGTCGGCCGGATTCTGCTCCAGGATGATCGGCTGCTCGGCGTCCGGCGGGAAGCGGGCGCGGGCCAGGTCGACCTTGGCGCGCACGTCGGCCAGCACGCGGTCCTTGGCGAAGTTCGGCTCGAACTCCAGCACCATCACCGCGCTGTTCTCGCGCGCCGTGGCGTTCATCTGCTTGAGCCCGTCGAGGCCCTGCAGTTGGACCTCCATGGGCTTGATCAGCAGCCGCTCGGCGTCCTCCGGGCTGACGCCCGGGAACGGCACCACGATGACCACGAACGGGAAGGGGATGTCGGGATCGGCCTCCCGAGGCATGCTCAGATAGGCGAACAGTCCGAAGATCGCCGCGATCAGCGTGACGCCCAGCACCACCTTGCGGCGCTTGATGGCTCCATCGATCAGGGCGGCGATCATGATCTGGCCTCCACGGGCTGCGGCCTGCGCTTAGAGCGCGGCCGCGACCCGAACCCTCTGACCTTCGGCCACATAGGACTGGCCGACGGTGATGATCCGCGTGGGACCTGAAAGACCCCTGACCCAGGCGCCCTGTGGTGTCTGCTCCATGATCGTGACCGGCGCGAAGGCCACGCGGTTGTCCCCGGTCACGTAGCGCAGCCCCTGACGTCCGGCGCTGTCCAGCACCAGGGCCGACACCGGCGCCAGGTGCGCGGGCCCGCGGCCGGCGGCGATGCGCACATCGGCCGAGAGGCCCGAGCGCACGGCGAGCTGCGGATTGGGGACGACGATCTCCATATGGTAGGTGCGCGTCGCCGGGTCGGCCTCGTGGGCCACGTAGCGGATGCGGCCGTTCAGCGTCTGGCCGCTCACCAGGGTTGCGACCGCGCCGGCCCCCACCTGCAGTTTGGCCGCGTCGGTCTCCGGCACGTCGCCGACGATCAGCAGCGGATTGAGCTCGATCATCGCGCCGCACGACTGCCCCGGCGACAGATAGGTCCCGACCTCGGCGTCGCGGTGGTCGAACACCCCGGTGAACGGCGCGCGGATATCCACCTGGCGCAGCGCGATCTCGGCGGCCCGCACCAGCGCCTGGGCCTGGTCGCGGCCGGCCTCGGCCGTCAGCACCTGGGTCGGCGAACGGTAGCCCTTCTTGGCGAGCTCCGCGGCCGCCTGCTGTTGCAGCTGCATGGATTTGAAATTCGCCCGCGCCTGGTCGAGGCTGGCCTGTCGGGCGTCGACGGCGAGGCGGCACAGCACCGTGCCCTTGGTCACCACCGTGCCCTGCAGGATCGGCGCCTCGGCGACCACCCCGGAGGTCTCGGATTTGACCTGCACCGTACGGGTCGCCTGGGTGCGGCCGCGCAGCACCACGTCGTATTCGCGGATCTGCTCCGGCGCCATCCGGACTTGAACACTGGGTATGGTCGAGGTGGCCTGCGCCGGCTTGGCGTGCGCTGGATTCGCCCCGTGGCCGCCGCCCACGACGGTGCGCACGACGAAGTAGAGCACCACGACCCCGACCACGCCAATTACAAAAATATACTGCGATTTCAGTCGCATGCAACCCTACCCCTGGGGCCGTACACCGCTGCGCTTCCAACCCCGAGCACGTCTACCGGCTTCTACCTTAGGACGAGCTTCTGATGCCGCGGTTACGCGAGTGCAAATGAAATCGCGGACACATTTGGCGAGGCCGAGATATTCTGTCGCACCGTGCGTAGAACAGCACGCCGGGTGGCTATGAGGTTGCGTGACCTCATGTCGCACAGCTTACATCGTAAGGGAAAACAGCGGTGAAATATCTCCACACCATGGTGCGGGTCAGCGACCTGGACGCCTCGATCGACTTCTACTGCCACAAGCTGGGCCTCCAGGAGGTCACCCGGGTGGAGAACCCCGGCGGCCGCTTCACCCTGGTCTTCCTCTGCGCGCCGGACGACGTCGAGGCGGCCAAGGCCGACCGCGCCCCGATGGTCGAGCTGACCTACAACTGGGATCCGGAAGCGTACGGCGGCGGCCGCAATTTCGGCCACCTAGCCTATGCGGTGGAGGATATCTACGCCACCTGCCAGAGGCTGATGGACGGCGGCGTGACCATCAACCGTCCGCCCCGCGACGGCCACATGGCCTTCGTCCGCTCGCCCGACAATGTCTCGATCGAGTTGCTACAGCGCGGCAAGGCGCTGGCGCCCGCCGAGCCCTGGACCTCGATGCCCAACGTGGGCGCCTGGTGACCTTCGAGCGGAGGTGAGGCCGGGCGGCTCCCGCGGTCGGCGCTGCAAGCTGGTCCAGATGCAACGCCGCCGCGACAGCGCGCGTCGGCGCCGGAGTTGAAGCGACCACCCCGGGCGGACCACGGTGGCCGGGCCCCGGGCTGATTAGCGCGGCTGATCAGCGACGTCCTTCCTGGCCGCGCCGCGCCGCCTCGGAGTGTCCTCGGGAATCCCCGTACCACCCGCTCTGTCCTCGGCCGCCGCGGTCGTCGTCATCGCGGCCGCGGGCGCGCGATCCGCCGCGACGATCATCTTCGTCATCTCGCGACCGACTGCGGGACTCGCCTCGGCGTTCTTCCCACCCTCGGCGGGAGGCCTCGGAATGCCCCTCGGAGTCGCCAAACCAACCGGGCCTATCGTCGTCCCGGTAGCGGTCGCGGCCCTCTTCGCGGCGTTCCTCCCAGCCCTCGCGTGCGGCCCGGGAATGGCCCTCGGAGTCGCTAAACCAACCAGGGCGATCGTCGTCGCGGTAGCGCTCCCGGCCCTCTTCGCGCCGGGTCTCCCACCCGCGGCGGGAGGCCTCGGAGTGGCCCTCCGGATCACCACGCCACCCGGGACGATCGTCGTCGCGGTAGCGCTCGCCGCCCTCTTCGCGCCGGGTTTCCCACCCGCGGCGAGAGGCCTCGGAGTGGACCTCGGGATCGCCACGCCACCCGGGGCGATCGGCATCGCGGCCGCGCGCGCGATAGCCCCGGTCGTCGTCATCGCGGTCCCGGGACCGTCCGCCACGATCGTCGTCGTCACGTGAACGCTCGAAGCTGCGGGTCTCGCCCCGGCGTTCCTCCCACCCCCGACGCGCCGCTTCGGCGTGGCCTTCGGAATCGCCACGCCAGCCGGGGCGATCGTCATCGTCTCGACCGCGCGAGCGGCTTTGCGAGCTCTCACGGCGGTCATCGTCGCCACGGCCACGCGCACTGCTTCGCGAACCGTTGCGGCGGTCGTCGTCATCGCGGGTGGAACGACCGCGGTCGCGGCCGTTGTCGTCTTGCTGTCTGGCCATGCTTTCCTCCTGCTGTCGGCCGTCGGAGCCTTGGGGACGCCATTGGATGGAAACCGGCCGCGGCCGGGGCGTCTGGCCGGCCTGCGCCTGTAGTTGTCGCCTGCGGGCTTGCAGCTGCCGACCGAGCTCGGGGGTGTTGACGCCGGCGGCTCGCGCCTTGGCGAAGATCCCGTCTCCAGGCGCCTCTTCCTCGCCGACGTGGTGTCCGATCTGCTCGGACAGCACCCTGACCTTGGCGTCGCGATAGGGATCGGCGCGGTCGCGCCGCATCAGGTCGCCGATGAGCAACTTGGCGCTGTCGTGCTCGACCTGGGCGTCGTCGAGGATGGCTTCGTCCGCGATCGCCTTGCGGCACGCCGGATAGAAAAGCTCCTCCTCCAGCAGGGTGTGGATGACGAGTTCGGCGCAGACCCGCTCGATCAGCTCATCCTTCCGGTCGTCGCCGGCCTGCTCATAGTCCGCGAACAGGACCTCGACCCGCCGATGGTCGGCCGTCAGGAGCGTGATCGCGTCGCTGGCCGGTCTTGCTCGCGGCGTTTGCGCTTGCCGCGCGCGGGTCTGGCCGCGGGCCTGGCGATGTGCGGCCTTAGGCTTCACGGCTGGCGCGCCATCCGTCGGCTTCGCGGAAGAATTGCTCGCCTGGCTACCCCGCGTCTTGCTGGCCGCCGATTCGTCGCTCGCGTCTGGCTTGTTGTCCTGGTCCGACATGTCTTCCTCCGCCGGGAGGGCCTGGTCCGTGCAGGCCGCCGGTCTGATCTGAGCGACAGCTCCCGCGCGGCGGCGCGCGTCCATGGCGGCTCAGGCCGCCGGACGCCCCGCATGCGGCGCGGTCATCTGGGTCTCCAGCGTGTCCCGAGCCCGGAGCGGCGCTCACGCTGCAAAGATGTCGGACACAAGAGATGTTCCAGGAAAATGCAGAAAGATGGCACGAAATGATTCGTGATCTACCGATACTTTGTTCGTCTACTGCAAAGACAGAGGTTAAGGGCCGGCGCAGGCAGCATATTGCCCGTCTGGTTACTGCTTCAGATATGCTGATCTCGGTGGAGCGGCCGCGACGCTGTCCCGGCTTCACGGAGCCCGATCCGGGCGAACTGCGAATGTCGCGGATCGGGTCGGAGCTGACCGCTAGAGCGCGCCAGGGCGTGCTCTAGCGAAGGATGGCTCCCCGGGTAGGACTCGAACCTACGACAAGTCGGTTAACAGCCGACTGCTCTACCAGCTGAGCTATCCGGGATCAGGCCGTCGAGGGGCGGGGGTATACGTTGGCTGCCGATCCGGCGCAAGCCGGGCGAAAGCCTCCAAGGGCCGCTTCCCAAAAAAGAGCCCGACGCGAGCGCCGGGCTATGAAAAGTCGGTGTTGGTGGGGTGTCTTCAAGGAAGACACCCTGAGGTTGGACTCGCGTGGTTAAGGCCGAGTTAACGGCCTTCAGCGTTCGTAAGGTGTGCGAAAGGGGATGCGGCGTCGCGCCCGGATTGGATGCGGCGCGCCGGTAGGTTAGTCGTGTCGGGCAGGGGCCGAACGAAC